>CAZRWX010000006.1:34562-42970 GCA_964603925.1 uncultured Bifidobacteriales bacterium
GCCCTACATACATATTAAATACGTTTTTTCTTCATTTTAGCACCTGATGTATCCATGAAGAAAATCATGGAGTCATTTGCCATAAAAACTTTTTCACCTGTGATATTTATAACTTTTAGTGAACCCAGGGAGTCGCCTTTGACAACCCGGGTATTAATACCAGCGTTTTTAATAATAGCCTGGAACTCCTGTGAACCGTTATTACTTATGCTTATAAGTTCAAATAGTGTATGTGGATCAGGTTGAGGAGACCCCGTGGCGGGGGTAAAGGCTGTGCCGGCTTTTTTTATGGGAATATGTGCTGGCAGGGAAGCCTCCAGGTTGCCAGCAGCTTCCAGTGCCTTTTGCCCGGCAGTATAGTTATGGCTGGCGTGGGTTTTTATGGAGGATTTAAGCTTAAATTGGAAAATACAGACCTTTCCGCATAAAAATACAGAAAGGGCCAGAAAGGCCAAAGCTGTATAATTTATGATTTTACGGTTCATGGCTTGCTTTCGGATATGGCTTTATAAAAGTGTACTACCATGTCTGCGGTGACGCTGTTACCGCCCTCAAGTGCGGGCCCAACAGCATGGATAGTGATGTTTGTTATAGCGGTGGCGTCTGATGAAGCCTCTAATGCTGTACAAAATTTTAAAAGGTCACGGTAGGAGCCTGTGACACTTAAATTACATGGTGTGCTGATAACGGCACCATAAATTTTTGTATTTAAGGGCTCTATCAGGTTAATAGTGAGGGATGATGCTTTGAGTTTGCTGCCCAGTATACTAAGAATGGACTGATGCAGATCGTCTGCAGGGAGAAGGGTATTGGCAGTCAGGAAGTAGTTAACTTTGGGCAAACGGCCTGAGAGTGCGCCTGCTAAAACGAGATCAGGTTCAATAGAGGCATAAGTTGAGTCCATAGACTTAAAATCATTAATAAATTGTTTTGATAACGCGCAGTCCAGCGATACTAGTACCCCGGCCAGAATTACACTTACAGCAAGTGTTGTGTAAACGGCTTTCACTGTTCCCCACCTTTAAAAACAGCATTAACCACGAAAATAATTACATCAGGGGAACCCTTTGATGATAATATTTTTTTCAGGTTACATGTGTGAAAGTGCTTTTTGAAAAAGGTATCTGATTTAAAGCTTTTAAGAAAACCAGTAGTATGGGTGATTGCGTCCTCACCGGGGGGGATAATACTTTTAACAGTGAAATTGAGAGTGTCGCCGGTGATTTGGAACTTGGTTAGTGATGCCCCTTTGGGCATGCGGGCGCTTAAAGCGGGAACCAGCTCTGATATGAGCCTGCGCTGGCTGCGGATGGCCCATAAACCCGTAAGAGCGCGTGTATCTGGTACTATGCCCGCACTGGTGTACTGATATAAATCGTTTTTGAGCCTGATCAGACGGCTTTGATGCGTGCTTTGCAGAACTGAAATACTATAATACTGATAGGCGCTTACGGCCAGAAAAATAAATGATACAACATAACATACAACCGCTGACTTATAGCGGTTACGGGCAGCCTTAATGATGGGGAAGGCGGCCGGCTGGTCCTGATGTATAAGGTTAATGGTGTATTTCATGGTGGGTTAGTCTGGCTCCAGCTCCATAAGCCCGCGCAAGGCGAGTATAATGGGAATATCGAATTTGGCGGAGAACGGAATGCTTTTGCGGCCGCAAAGGGCGCATAAATCGAAGTAGGAAACATTAAGGCCAATTTCTTTTTTAAGCTTGGAGGTTAAAGGTTCATAAGTGGAAAGAGAGCCAGTGAGGTATATACGGGAGAACTCCTTTGACCAGAATGTGCTGGAGTAGTATGCCAGAGTACGGCTTACCTCTTCGGTAAAACTTTTAAGGTTCTGGGGGTTCTCCAGATAAGACTGTTGGAGCTTTTTGCCGCCCTCCTGAGTGTTAAAATAAAACGCCCGGTAGAAAAAAGGATGCTTTTGACCGTCTATGACAACGGTGCAGGCATCTGGCCCTACATGAAGGATAACACATGGGTGCTCTGTGGCCGCCATGGGGTAGACCATGAAAAGGGCATTGCTCATGGCCAGAGGGAGTATATCCAGTATCCTGGGTTTAATGTTAACGCTGGCCAGGGTTTGAAGGTGCTGAGACTGGCACTCTTTGCTGGCAGCGGCAACCAGGAGGGATATGGTATTGTCCTGGGCTGCCTGGGACGTAAGGGACTGATAGTCCAGTGAAGCCTCCTGAGCCTCAAAGGGCAGAAACTTGGAAAGCTCCTGCCTGAGGGCGGAATCCATATCCAGAGTTGGATCTTTTTTAAAGGAAATTTGGTTAGCGTAGACTTGACGCCCACCGAGACATGATATGAAACACTGCTCGGCACCGGAAGGCAGGCGTTCGCTGAGTTGCTTTAAGCCCTTTTCAAGAGTGGCACTCTCCCCAAAGGAACCCCGAACCTCTTCGAGCGCCTCCAGAGAAATATCTCCCTTTCGAGTACAGCTGGCCATAACTGCACGTATTGCGGTGCTGTCATAGTCCATACCCACAGCTACGAAATTGTTTTTAACCCCTTTAAGAAAGAGCTGCTTATTTTCGATAACTGCCTGGATTGTTGCTGCCATATAAGAAATAATACGAATTTTTGAGGTGATAAGTGTCAACTTTTATGCTCGGTTCCATCTCCCAGCCAAATACCCATACCAATCGCAGTCGAAATTATAATCGTCTTGGTCAGTCTCGAAAGCCCCAGAGACAATGGCAGTGGAATTTTACTGTACTAATTTGCAGGCGGGAGCTTTTCCCGCTACCGGGTAGTCAGAGAAAATATCAAGGAGTTACTTGAAACTGATAATGCTCTCGTCCCAGATATCGGGGGCCTGGTAACCCATAAGGTTAACACAGGTAGCTGCCAGATTGCTGAGACCAAAATCGGCACCCTGTTTAATAGTGAAAGGCACTGAATCCCCTGTGTAATAAAAAATGCAGGGAACAGGATTAAGAGTATGGCTGGTTTTGGCTTTAAAACCACCGCCCTTTACCGGAATGGGCTGTTTGGTCTTTTTATCCAGTTCGAACATTTCATCGGCATTACCATGATCGGCCGTAATAATAGCCAAACCGCCCAATTTGCTGATAACGGGCAGGATACGGCTCAGGGCTAAATCCACGGCTTCAACCGCTATGATTGAAGCAAGATAAATACCAGTATGGCCCACCATGTCGGCATTGGCAAAATTAGCCCTGGCAAAGGTGTGCTTATTGGTCTTGAGCTCTGAAATCAGTTTGTCGGCAATTTCCGCTGACTTCATCCAGGGGCGCTGCTCAAAGGGTATAACGTCTGAAGGTACTTCTATATAAGTCTCCAGATCATCGCTGAATTTACCGCTGCGGTTGCCGTTCCAAAAATAAGTGACATGGCCGAATTTCTGTGTTTCTGAAATGGCTAACTGGGTAATGCCGTCACGAGCCAGGTATTCGCCCATGGTGTTTTTAATTTCGGGTGGATTAACAAGATACCTGGAGGGTATTTTAAGGTCACCATCATACTCCAGCATACCGGCATAAGTGACTTTAGGCACTCGCTGACGGTCGAAATAATCAAAAGATTCTGATTCAAATGCTTTGGTAATTTCTATAGCCCTGTCCCCGCGGAAGTTAAAGAAAATTACGCTGTCACCGTCGTTAATGGTGCCGCAGGGTTTTTCGTTATCACCTATAATAAATGGGGGAAGATCCTGATCGATAGTGCCGGCGTTCTGCTCCCGCAGAGTCTTAATGGCCTGTGTGGCAGAGGGGAATACTGGGCCCTGCCCTAGAACGTGAGTGTGCCAGCCCTTTTCAACAATCTTCCAGTTAGCCTCATAACGGTCCATGGTAATATTCATGCGCCCGCCGCCGCTGGCAACC
The DNA here is from genome assembly GCA_964603925.1 of uncultured Bifidobacteriales bacterium. Taxonomy (GTDB): domain Bacteria; phylum Fibrobacterota; class Fibrobacteria; order UBA11236; family JADFYW01; genus CAZRWX01. Next base: position 38,431 of record CAZRWX010000006.1, read on the forward strand.
CGGGCATCAAACCCACCGCTGGAGGTCTCCGTTAAAAATTGCTCGAAAGGTTCGGTATATTCCAAAGCGGATGTTTCGGGAACATCGCGGCCGTCCAGCAGGATATGAACCCTTAGCGTTTTAACACCCTGAGCTTTGGCTTTGAGGATAAGGGCTTTTAAATGATTAATATGGGAGTGCACATTTCCGTCTGAGAAAAGGCCAATTAAATGGAGCATGGAATTATTGCTATGGGTATTTTTGATGATGTCCTGCCAGGCCTGGCCTTCGAATAATGTGCCCGCTTCTATAGCCTGGCTGACAAGGGCCGCCCCCTGGCTGAATACCTGGCCGGACCCGATAGCGTTGTGGCCAACTTCTGAATTCCCCATGTCCTTGTCGCTGGGCATGCCCACAGCTTTGCCGTGGGCTTTAAGCAGGGTATTGGGGTATTGGGCAAACAATCTGTCCAAGTTGGGTGTATAGGCTTTTTTGATAGCATTGCCTTCTTCTTTTGGGCTGATACCGTACCCGTCGAGAACAAGCATGACAACGGGCCCCTGGATTCCTGGAAAGGCAGAATGTTTTTGCAGCATATTGGCTCCTGATGTTTTTATAGTGGATGTAAAAGTATGAAAGTAGCCGTGACCGGTCACCTGTTCTCATCAGCCATAACGTCATGGCTTCCAGAGTTCATCATTTTACTTATGGAAGACTGTATTTTTGTCCTAATTATAATATTCAGCCGGCTGTAGTAGTTGATTGTTGGCTGAGGGCGGATTTAGTACTTTTTCTGTTTTTCTGGCAGATAAAATGCAGAATGTCCCCCCCATATCCGACTTATCCAAACTATGTGTTCACACTATTACCACCAGGCCGTGGGACATTGATACCGCCATTGGTAAATATGCCGCAGCCGGGGTCAAGGGTATTACAGTCTGGCGTCAGTATCTCGAAAACGGCGATATTGTCGCTATTGGGCAGCGGGCGCGTAATGCTGGTTTGGATATTGTCTCGCTCTGCCGCGGGGGCTTTTTCCCCGGAGTAGACTCAAAAACCAGGCAGGCGTCTATAGACGACAACCGCAGGGTCATTGATGAGGCCGCTGCATTTGGGGCACCGCTGGTGGTTTTAGTCTGCGGTGCAGTACCCGGCCAGAGTCTAAACAATTCACGTCAGCAAATTGATGATGGCATCCAGGCAGTATTGCCTCATGCAAAGGCCTCTGGTGTTAAGCTGGGTATTGAGCCCCTTCACCCCATGTATGCCGATGACCGTTCAGCCATTAATACCTTAAAACAGGCTAATGACCTTTGCGAAAAAATTAATTCCTCTTTTGTGGGTGTAGCTGTAGATGTTTATCACCTGTGGTGGGATCCCGATTTAAAAAAAGAAATTGAACGCTGTGCCGCACTGGGTGCTCTTTTGGCATTCCATATTTGCGACTGGCGTACACCCACCATAGACCTTTTAAACGACAGGGGCTTAATGGGGGAGGGCTGTATCAATATCAGGCAAATCCGCGGCTGGGTGGAGGCTGCCGGGTTTAAGGGTTACAACGAGGTAGAAATATTCTCCAACCGCCTTTGGGCGGGGGACCAGGACAAATTCCTGGAGGATATAAAAAAATCTTATCTGGAGTTTTCGTAATCTGGTTGGGCCGATTCATGTAATCTGGTTGTAATCTGGTTGGGCCGATTCATGAATCGGCCCAACCAGAATGAAATATCTTATTAAAACGAAGGAAAATCATGAAAGAACATAAAATTGGCATAATCATGAACGGCGTAACCGGGCGTATGGGCACTAACCAGCACCTGGAGCGCTCTATCCTGGCAATCAGGAAAGAGGGCGGCGTTCGTCTGGGCCATGATGAAGTCATAATGCCAGAGCCTGTACTTGTGGGCCGTAATATTAATAAGCTGGAGGCATTGGCTAAAAAATATGGTGTTGAGCGTTACACTACGGACCTTGACGCTGCTCTAGCGGATAAGGATCTACCCATTTATTTTGACTCTGCCAGCACCAATCTGCGGGCCACAAATATTCGCAAGGCCATCGCTGCTAAAAAGTCCATCTACACGGAGAAACCCACATCTACATCTACCGACGAGGCTCTGGCCCTTTATCATGAAGCCAATAAGGCCGGTCTTAAAAACGGCGTGGTGCAGGATAAGCTCTGGCTGCCGGGTATGATGAAGCTTAAATACCTTATCGATACCGGGTATTTCGGCGATATCTACAGTGTGCGCGGTGAGTTTGGTTACTGGGTGTTTGACGGCAATGGTCAGGCCTGTCAGCGTCCTTCCTGGAACTACCGCAAAGCCGATGGCGGTGGCATTATCATTGATATGTTCTGCCACTGGCGTTATGTTATAGATAACATTTTCGGCAATGTTAAAACCGTGAACTGTCTGGGCGCCACCCATGTAGGCAAACGGGTAGACGAACAGGGTAAAGAGTATAAGTGTGATACAGATGACTCAGCTTACGCCCTGTTTGAGCTGGATAATGGCATTATCTGTCAGTTTAATTCTTCCTGGGCTGTGCGCGTTCGCCGGGACGACCTGTTTGTAATGCAAGTGGACGGTTCCAAAGGTTCTGCTGTGGCTGGCTTGCGCGATGTCTGGGTACAACCAGACGCCTTTACTCCCAAACCAATATGGAACCCTGATGTAGAAAACCCCATAGATTTTTATAAAGGCTGGGAAAAGCTCCCGGATAATCAGGTTTACGACAATGCCTTTAAAGTCCAGTGGGAGCTCTTTTTAAAACACGTTGTTAAGGATGAGCCCTTCCGCTGGAGCCTGCTGGAGGGTGCCAAAGGCGTACAACTGGCAGAACAGGGCATGAAAAGCTGGGGAGACCGCTCCTGGGTAACTCTGGAAAATTTAAAATAACATTCAGGACAATTTCACTCACAAATTAATTCTGGCCTTTGCCTTCTGGTCTTTAACCCCTCCTGGCTTTGCCGGAAATTTCGGTAATTTTTATCCTGAAAACCCTGACCTTATCCCACAACTTCTCTATAAAAGGAGGTAGTTTTACAGTAATGGCAAATAAATCCTTGCCGGCTATAAGGAGAAAGTATGAATTCTTATTTTACAGCTATAGCGGTAATGCTTTCTGCTCTGACTCTGGTCTCTGCCAATCCCAGTCAGGACCTGGGCAATTTCGATGTATTTCCCACAGACAATGTCTGGAAGTGGGATATCTCCGGGCATAGCGTACATCCCAATTCTGCAAATTTTGTTGCCACAGTGGGCGTAGACAATAATCTTCACCCCGACTTTGGCACAGAGTGGGCGGGGGCACCTATTGGTATACCCTATGTTATTGTAACCGGCGCTCAGGCCAATATTCCCATTGTATACACAGCCTATGGCGATGAGAGTGACCCAGGTCCCTTTCCCTTACCTCTGGATGCTCCTATAGAAGGGGGCTCCGCCTCCGATGGGGACCGTCATGCAATTGCCGTAGACAAGGAAAATAAGGTGCTTTACGAAATTTACCGCGCCTTCCCTAAAGCCTCTAACTGGGAGGCTCAGTCAGGGGTCAAGTTCGACTTAACTGTAAATGAGGATCACCCCGAGGGGTGGACATCGGCTGATGCTGCGGGCCTTCCCATTTTCCCGGGGTTGGTGCGTTACGAAGAGGTATACATAAAAGGGGAGGTAAATCACGCTATAAGGATGACTGTGAAATACAGTCAGAAAAAATACATATGGCCCGCCCGGCATTATGCCAGTTCCTCCATCGATACAAACCGGCCCCCCATGGGTTTGCGGTTCAGGCTTAAGGCCGCTTATGATATCAGTGGTTTCAGTACCCCCATACAGGTAATACTGCGTGCCATGAAAAAGCATGGGTTAATTGTTGCTGATAATGGCAGCGACTGGTATATATCCGGTGCCCCTGACCCCCGCTGGAGCGACGGTGTACTCGGGGAGCTAAAATCAATTAAAGGCAATGCATTTGAGGCTGTACTTACAGTGGATGATGACGGGACCCCCATTTACCCCCAGGTTACCGCTTATATACATGACAATCAGCTGGAGAATAGTGTTCTAGAGAATAAACTGCTTTTTACCGGGGATTTTAGCCGTACCTTAGGTGTGAACTGCATATATAAGGGCAACGCATACGATATGCGTGGGTCTGCTAAATAGCAGATTGGTCCGCTAAAGCGGATGGGTCTGCAAGATAGCGGATGGGTCGGACACAGTCGAGGTGTTTGTAATAATTATGGCGCTGAGGGTTTTATAACCCTAAGAATGCTTTTGGTTATTCCGGGTCTGGGGATGGCATTTTAATGGCGATGTTAGGATCGGGCCAGCTTTCTTCTTTGTCACCGCCGCTAGATAGCAGATAAAGGACCGTAATCCCGGTGCTTACCAGTGCTATGCCGCCAACAGCCATATACACCCATTTGTTGGTGTCTTCTTCCTCCTGAAAAGGTTCGGTCTCATTGGAATAAGGTTCTTCTTCGGGAACAGCGGCGACAGCGTCCTGGGCTGGTTCGTCACCGCCAACAGCCATATCCACCAATTTGTTGGTGTCA
>CAZRWX010000007.1:0-3678 GCA_964603925.1 uncultured Bifidobacteriales bacterium
CCCCGGCATCGAAAAGCATATCGGGGGCATCCTTTTCTTCGGGAAACATTTGGGCATACCGGACGTTGGTCTCTGCAACCTTCTCAAACTGTTTGAGCTTTTCGTAATTTAGAGAGATGTTGAAAAGGGCGTTCTTAATATGGGCTGAGGTGGGAAATTTGGATATCAGAGTTTCATAAGTTTCTATTGCTGTTTCCAGTTTTTGGGCAGCTTCATAATTGCTGGCAGCATTGAACAGGGCGCCATCAGCATATTTTGAATAAGGGAAATCATCTGAAAGACTTATGTACACCTTTGCTGCCTGTATATATTGGTTGAGCTTTTCATAGGCTTCTGCGGCATCAAACCTTGATACATCAGCTAACTGGTGCTGGGAGTACTTTTTAGATACAGCGATATACTCCTTTGCCGCTTCCAGGAGCTTCCCTTCATTCTCAAGCATTTCTGCACCCCGATAAGCGGCCTCCACCTGACCGTTCTGGCCAGTTTTAATGTAATCGGGGTCAACGGCGCTTTCGGCCAGCTGCCCATACCACTCTTCTGCCTGTCTGTATTGCTGGGAGCCCATATAAGACAGGGCCAGCAATTTGATAACCTCCTGGTAATTTTTTGGACGGGGTATAATCTGGAGGATATCCTTGTATATGGGGATAGCGCGGTTGTACAGTTTCCGATTAAAATATACGGCTGCCTTTATAGTTTGTACTTCCGGGGTCTCTTTGGCTCTGGGGTAATAATCCCGAAACTTGCCTGCGGTGAATATAATGTCAGTTTCAGCGCCTGTAAGGGCGGTGTCCAGGGCCATGGCTGAAAGGACTGTGTCCTGTGTTGCGGTAGCATTACCGCTCTCCCACACCAGCTGGGCCACATTAAGCGCATTGAGCAGGGCCTCCTTGCGATGTGTTGTAAACTCATAAGCTGTAGCCACTCTTATGTAGCTGTAATAGGCGCTGCTTAAATTTTTAAGATATTTATCGAAGATAACGGCCAGGTTCCATTCTGCCTCATAGGACTCTCTGCGTTTGGGGTATTGCTCCAGGAGACGGTTGTATTGTTTGGCTACTTTAATATAGAGACTACGTTCATGAGTACGACTGGCTTCACGCAACATGCGCTCAGTGGTGCTGATTAAGATTTTTACAGCCTGGGAATCTACAAAAACGAGCATTTCGGAATTATTCTGGCTGCGATACCATTCGCTACCCTTGCCGAAGGTATCAAAAAAATCCATTTGATGGGATTCGATAGCGGGTTTATTGTCCATTGCGGCATGATTTGAAATAAGATCAAGTTTAGCTTGAGCAGCGTATAGCGACAGGGGGTAATTTTCCAAAAGCCGGGTAAAAATTTCATTGGCTTTCTCAAAGTCGGAACGTTGAGTGTATAGGCCCCCATATTTCAATAGAACCTTGGAAGCGTAATCCTCATTACCGACAAGCCGCAAAAATTTAAGGGCCTCATCAATAGAGCCGATTTCATCAAGGGATACAGCCAGAAACTCCACAGCCTCCTCACGTAAGAGAGGGTTGGAAATAAGCTGTGTATGAGATGATTCGGTAAAATTAAGATGGGATTTTTCGATAAGGGTTTTAAAGGCATCAATAGCTTCGTTGTACCTGTCCTGTTGGAAATAGCACCATCCCAGCTTATATAAGGCCTCATGAAATAGGGGGTTTTCCTGATCTTTTATAGCTTTTTTATAAGTGTTGGCTGCCAGGTTGTAGCCCTGGCCGTTATTAAGAAAAGGGCGGTTAAAAAAGTAGTCCCCGATTTTAATCTGAGTGGCTGTATAATGATTAGATTCTGGAAAACGTTCGGTAAGGGCCTGAAAATTTTCCATAGCCAGATCTTCCTGCTTCATGCGTATTAGACAAAGAGCCAGATAGTAAAGGGCATCGTCCTGAACATCTTTGTACCCTGGAAAACTCAGAATTCGCTCATAAGTAGCCAGGGTTTGAGTATATTCTAATGGGGGAACGGGTATTGTTAAAGTGTCTCCTCTGGCCTCGGCAACGGATATCATTTCTTCCCTTTGATCCAGTAAATCATCATAATCCTCTGTTTCCTTCTCGTAATAGAGTTCAGCAAGCCTGATTAGAATTTCTCCGTTGTATTCTGATAGAGGGTATATATTGAGCATGGTGTTGATGTCTTTTATCAGTTGGAGTCTTTCCCGTTTCAGGAGGTTTTCAAAATAATGAGATTCTTCTTTAGCCTTTTCTATAAGGTTGTTATAGTAAGTGATAGAGTCCGAAAGATCTCTGTTAGACCAGGTTTCGGCAGACTCCTCCCGGGCAGGTGTCTCATATTGGGACTGAGCGCCGGAGACATCATTGTAAGCAGCCAGGGCGCTTAGCACTGTCCAGATAAGCAGGATTGCCCAGGCTTTGATTAAAATCCTCATTTGCCCTTACCCTGTGTGGCCAAAAACTTATCACGTCTGGCATTGTATTCCCGGATTTGCTGGTTGGCCTTCTGAAATTTTTCTTTAAGACGCTCATAGAGGATCATGCCTACATCTATGTACTTGGGTTGTATGTAAAGAGAAGCTTCGTCGGCTGTAACCTGGCTCTGGTATAGGCCGCGCAGATCACCCAGCAGCCTTTGGAGCTGCTCCTGCCTGGTAAAAAGGCTGTCAAGCCCGCTTCTTTGTGCGCTTGTCATAACCGGCTCGAAAGGGCCTCCTGGGGATGCCTGACTGCGGGCCTTAATACCGGCCCGAAGTTTCTGGATTTTGGTATTGATTAGAGTTAAATCAATTTCTGTTCTCTCCATGAATTTCTTCTCCAGGATACCTCTTACAGCTACGGGCTCATCCAGAGAAGAAAAACCCGTTAAAGTATTGCTTATCTGTTCTAAATTTTTAAGGTTTTCTTCAACCCTCTTTGTGATAATATCATGATTATTTTTGATTTCACGGCTGTAAGCGGCGCTGTCTGCCTGTTGGGCGTCATTAAGAATTTGCAGAGAGTGACGCTCCAGGTCGTTGAGCAGTAATCGCTCCTCCTGGGCTAAGCTTAATAGCCTGGTAAGGCGCGCATGCAGTGAGAGCCTGTTCCTGACAATGATTGCGTTAGTGCTGTCCCGCAGCCCATAGTAGGCGTCAATAAGCACCATACATACTTCGTAAAAATAACGATTATTGTTTAAGGCGGGCCTGGCTGCTTCGATTGCTTTGTTGTAGTTACTCCTGCCCAGGTGTACCATGGCTTTTTTTAAGGTGGCAAGATCATATTGGCTCGAAGAGGCCGGGACACGATCCAGATATATTAGAGCGGAGTCTTCCTGCCTGTTTTGATGATAGAGAAGGCCCAGGGTAAGATGGCATTCATCCTGTAATGATTTTTTATCAGTTCTTCCGGCCAGAGAATCGAGTTGTCGTATGCCCAGTGGGGTCTTGTTCTGCCATATATTGCACAAGGCCTCCAGAAACCGAGCCGACTCATAAATATCTGATTGGGGCTCTACAGTTTGCAAAACGCTCTGGGCAGACTTGAATTGCTGGAGCCTGATAAGGCTTTTTGCGTATATATAGGAGGCTGCAGCCACCATCGGGTGGTTGCTGTGTTCGTCATGGAGCTTTTGGTAAGCCATGGATACCAGGCTGTCTTTGTGCAGCAGGTGATATACCTGAGCCAGGCGGAAAAGGGCCTCGGGATGATAGGCGTCGGGAGGATA
>CAZRWX010000007.1:3778-41971 GCA_964603925.1 uncultured Bifidobacteriales bacterium
CGAATTGGCTGCTGTAACGGGCTGCGGGGATTCTGTATTGCACGCCCCGGGGGAATAGGTGTTGCTGTAAGAAAAGAAATGGTCCCATTTACCGCTACAGGCAGTTTGCCACTCCTGGGATGAACAAAGGCGCCTGCCTTTATCGTTGCACAACATGTAGGCCTCTGCCCAGTTAATGTTAGCTTTAGGAGAGTGTTTTAAATCTTCAGCCCATTCGTATTTATCTATACAATATGCATGGGATTCAGTAAGGACACTGACCATGTCCCCGGGACAGGATTTATAAATTTTGACCGGCTGCTTTATAGTGCCCATGAGGTCCTCCTCGTCTTTGACCTGCAGGGTAATTTGATATGTACCCGGGCGAATAAAACGGTGGGCAATTTTTACTGATGCGGTAAATGGTGTGTCGAATTTGCCGTCACCGTCCAGGTCCCAGCGGAATAAAAGCTTATCCTGGGGAGATTCGGTATCGGTACTCAGACTGGCATCCAAAACTGCTGTTTGCCCGGCAAGGATCTTTTTACTGAGCGTGGTAAACTGGGCCTCCGGCGGATAATTAATGTTAAAAACCGCCCTCTGTCTGGCCCCGGAAAAACCGGTGACATCGGTAGCAAAGAACCACAGAGTGGTGGGAGACGTTATAACTATGGGATTGTTAAAGACCGGGGATTGAAGACTCAAGTCCAGCGAATCATAACCAAAGCGTATGATATTACCAGCTTGAGATTTTAGTTGTACGGAAATTATTTTGTCGTACAGGCCCGGGGGAGGTTGAGTGGTTACATGAGGTGAGAACAGGTCAAGCTCATATAAGGGGGATGCGTTATTGGCACGGTCTTCAGCGTAAAATTTAAGTACCTGTTTACCCTTCCTATATATGGAAATACGCAGCTCCTCCTTATGGAACGCTGAGCCAATGTAGGCTGCTGAAAGAGGAGTGGGTTCGCTGCCATCCAGTGTATAATAAATTTTGGCTGGTTCGCTGGTCTCAAAAATAAGATAGAACAGGGAGTCTGCCGGACCCTTTTTGAGTATAGGCACAACATGGGGCAGCACCTTGTCTATAATATAAGTTTGCTCTTGTTGTATACTTGAGCCCGCCAGGCCAGAAAGCTTGTAGCTTAAAGTATAGATACCCGAATATCTGAAATAAAGCGGGGCCTGGTAGACAGTAAATGAATCGGGCCCCTGGACCTGGCCGTCCAGTGTATACCGATACATGATCTTACCGTCCGGGGGCCCTGTCATTACCAGGGTTTGGCTTGTGTTATAGATACCGCCAGCCGGGGTAAGTACAATCCTGGGTTTTAGGATTTCCTCAATTTGTACGGGACTTGTGGTATTGCCCAGAGTGTCCACGGCAATAAACTGGAATTGGGTCCCCGGTTCGATGGTAAGTTCAGGGGGGAACTCCCGGGAGCGGATTGTGGGGGCCCGCCCGTTAATGGTGTAGTGAATGACCGCCGGCTCGTCGGTATCAAACTCAAGGCGATAGGTATGCTCAGCGGCGCGTCTGATAATCCTGTATTTTACTTCAGGGGGCCGGCTGTCAATTATATAGAAGATGCTTGCTTTTTCTGAGTTATTGCCTGCCTGGTCTTTGGCAAAATATTTAAGGTTTATGGCGCCCTCCCGCGTTATCTCCAGAGGGGACGATGGCCTGATGCTGCGGCCGCTGCGGGAGGGATCGCTGCCGTCCAGCGAATACCTTATAATACACTCCTCTGAACAATTGAACTTAAGAACAGGAGCTTTGCGGTAGCCCCCGGGCCCGGGGGATACTTTTACAGTGGGAGGCTCTACATCGGCACTGGCCCTAAAACCGATAATTTCAGATTCATTACCCATAGTATCCACAGCGAAAAAAAGTATGGGGATAACACCGTCCCGGGGTAGAACAATAGGGTTTTTATAAAGCTTGCTTGTCCTGTCGGGGGTGGTGGCGTCAAGGGTATAATGTATGTTGGCGGTCTCATTAGCGCTGAGGTAGGCCAGCTTTTTTTCAGGGGTTACATAGTATTTGACCTCCGGGGCAGTGGCATCAACCGTAATACGGGCCTTAAATATTTCAGATTTCATGTCTGCCCGGTTCATGGCGTAGAGGCGCAGCACATGAACGCCCTCCTTAAGAAAGATGAAGTTGGATATCGGAATGAATGCTGACATGGGTGCCAGAGGGTCTAAAGAGTAAAAAGCGCGATTGGCCTTTTCCATTATGATTTTGAGTTTGGGTTCAAAATTATATTTGCGCTGGGAAGAAGCCAGACGTATTTGAGGGGGGTTTAATAATATCTCATAATGTTCTTTGAACAGGTCGGTGGAGAGCTTCCTGGTATATACAGCCTTGTAATATATGGTGGTTGTAGCTTTGAGTATGATCTCCTGCCCCAGATACTCCTTTAGATTTACACTGTCATTTAAACCGAAGTAAATGCTGGCTTTAGGCAATTTATCAAAGGTAATCAGCAGGATTGAGTCGTAAATACCCGCCGGGGGGTAAGGTGCAGGGAGGTTCTGGGAGTAACCTTTGGGAGGTGTAAGCCTGTAACTCTGAGGGGGAAAATGCTTTTCATCTCCCAGGGGGTTTTCATACAAAAACCTGAGCGTATACTGCCTGGGGGAGGTAAGACGTATAATGCCTTTGTACAGTTGTGATGTACGTGATGGCTCGGATCCGTTTGTTTCGTAATATAATTTACCTTCATAAACGCTGAGAACTTTTAAATAAAGTGGTGAGGTATATGTGCCGGGTTTATGATCCAGGGAGAGGGAGTCCAGAGTCTGAGACTGGATGGCTGTAAATAACCATAGAGATAATATCAAGCAGTATTTAATATACGATGCGGTATTATACATAATGGACGATGTCATATTACATGCTTAAAATTTTAAACTCTTCATCGATAATGGCTTTGCTGGAACTCCCGGGGGCCAGTTTACGGCTTAATTTCAGGTGTTTTTTAGCAGCCGTATAATCTCGATTAACGCTCCGCTGATAACGTCCCAGCCAGTAGTGAACCTGCCAGTCCGAGCTGTTTACCTCCAGGGCCATTAACAGGTGATCCAGGGCCAGCTGGTTTGCGTCCACCCGCCGGCTTTGGCCCTGGATGATCTGCTCTGTATAGCATTGCCCCAGCAGGATGTGGCTGCGATAGAGATGGGATTTGCGCCTGATGAGGGATTCAAGGACACCAATAGCCTGACGGAACATTCGGTTTTCTATGTAAGCCTGGGCCAGCTCCAGGAGTATTTCGGGTGATGTAGTAAAATTATCGGCAACATATGCCAGCTGTTTTTCTGCTTCCCCTGCTTCCCCCGCACTGAAAAATGCCTTGGCCAGGAGGAGCCGCTGACGGAAAGCGCCGGAGTTCAATTCGATTACCTCCGTCAAATAGTTAATGGCTTCAAAAGTATCATTATTGCGAAGTGAATGCTCTGCCAGCTGAGTTAAAGCTGACGCGTTTTCGGGATCCATCTCCAGTATCAAATTCAGTATGGAAAACTCCTTATCTGAGCGTTTGGTTTTACTGTATATGCGGGAAAGATTAATGAGGGTCATGGTGTCTGTTTCGTTGAGCTTGAGTGATTTAAGCAGGTAGTCTTCAGCAGCTCCGTAGTTGCCAATCTCCATCTCGAGTACACCCAGGTTCTGCATGGCGCGTGTTGAGTTCGGCTTTTTTTTGAGTACTTCCTGGAGCCATTTGCGGCCTTGTTTTAAGTCACCGGTCTTAATTTTAAGAATAGCCAGGTTTAATTTAGACTCAAGTGTGTCCTGGTGAAGGTCGATATTAGCTTGAAAAATTTTGGCGGATTTATCGTACCACCCCAGCTGAAAATAGGCTATACCCAGGTTAATGCGGGCAGGGAAAAAGTCGGGATGATCTTTTAACAGATCCTGAAATATCTGAATAGACTCTCCCATATTGTGGCTGTTACGAAGCGCTATGCCTAAACTCAGGCGATAAAACATATTGCCGGGGTCAAGCTGGATAAGTTTTTCATAATAGGATTTAGCCGTACCCGATTTGCCCTGACGGGCGTAAAGATCGCCTAAAAGCTGGTGATACTTTAGTGCTGAGGGGTTTAAGTTTATGGCGGCTATGGCGTGAGATATACCCCGTGAGGGTGCGGCGATCTCTTTGTAATAATTGGCAATGGCATATTCGAAATCAGCAATTTTAACTGACAGGAGTTCGTCTGCCTTCTGTAGAGCCAGAAATGCCTTTTGCCCCTTACCTTCTCTTAAGGCAATTTCTGATTTGAGGAGCTCAGCCTGCCAGACAGTGGATTTAATGGGGATAGACTCAAGTATTTTGTATGACAAAGATATTTTGCCGGTGAGTAAATAAGCGTGGGCGATAAGGACGTCGGCTAAGAAAAATGTGTTGTCAAGCTGCTTGGCCCGGAAAAGAGGGTAGAATACCTGTTTAAGATCTCTTTGAATAAAATATCTGAAACCAAGGGCGTAACACCCATAAGCGGCTCTATTGCGAGTGGGGTACTTCCGCAGCTCCCGTGATATAACGGTGGTAGTATCCGATATTTCAAAAATATGGGCCATTATGTTGTTTACAAATGCTATAGGCTTGGCTTTAGGCCCCTCAATTATAAACTTCTGGGAGCTGAGAGAGTCGCCCAGATTATAAACAGTAAGGCGGGCGCGGTACACCTCCCCCTCCAGCTTATAGAGGATCTCATATAATTTGGATAGATTAAGGCTTCTGCCAACCGATATTTTACACTGGTCGGGGGTACTATATGGGCAGTTGTTGACGATATCCTCAAATTGACTGCCATCGGGTACAAAATGGTTATTGGCGAACTTACCAATGTGATAGAAACGCTCCTCCATGGCCGCACCAATCCAGAGATCTTTTTGATTGGCCGCAATAAGCCTTGGTGACAGGAGCCCCAGGCCGTATGAGGTAGCTAAACCCGTTGAAACGGCCTCTGACCCGGGCCTTTGAGCTGGAACCGCAGAAGAGGCGGGAGCCAGGCCATATACCGGATGTAAGGCTGAGAGAAGGCAGCATATACTAAGGACCAGAAATGTCAGCAGACCCCTGCTAAAACAAGCAAAGGCCTCTGTGCCCGGCTGCACCCGGCAGCAAAGAACAGCTGCGGACCTAACAAACAATAGAAACCCCCATAATACACTTTTGGATATTGTAAAGATAATGGTTTTTACAAAATATCCTAATATCATCTTAATATTAGTAAACGTAATTATGATAAAAGCCTAAACCGAATGGTCCAATTAGTGTCTGTCCAAAATAGTCATTCCCGCAAGCGAGTGAAATGAGCGCGACGGGAATCAGAGTCTATTTCAAACTATTTTAGCAGGTTTTCAATTTCGATTCCGGCCCTTCGACTAAGCCTGTCCTGAGCGCAGTCGAAGGGCTCAGGATGGGCCGGGATGACTGGATGCTAAAATAGCGTACGTTGGAGGGATACTATCTAAAGGATTTATGCAATTTATTTGGCATTCTAAAAAGATTTGCTTGCAAATATCCTAAGGAAGGTCTTTTTTCATAACATGTCTGATAACGGGGTGAGAAGGGGTACATTAATTATCGGTTTTTCCGTGGCGCTCAGCGCGGCCCTGGGGTTACTGCGGGATATCCTGTTGGCCCGTATGGTAGGCACTGGCTATGAAAAGGATGCCTATGAGCTGGCATTTCTCATTCCTGATATAATAAACCACCTAATTTCCACGGGTTATCTTTCTATTACCTTCATTCCTTTGTTTACCGGCTACCTTACCAGTAACAACAAACAGAAGGGCTGGGAGTTCTTTTCCAATATTCTCAACTGCTTTTCGCTAATTCTTATACCCCTTCTCATTTTATGCTGGATAGGCGCCAGGGACCTTATTGTATTTTTTACCAGCTTTCCGGGTTCAGAGGTGCCCGATCCTCAAACCCTGGATTTGGCAGTCAAATACTCACGCATTGTTCTTCCCGCTCAGTTTTTCTTTTTTATCGGAGCGCTTTTTACAGCCGCTCAGCATGTTGGCATGCGGTTTTTATTACCGGCATTAAATGGCCTTATTTATAATGCCTTTATCATAATCTGTGGCTGGCTGGGACGTGATTACGGGCTGACAGGTTTTGCCGCAGGCGCTCTGTTGGGTGCTATCGCCGGAAGCGGTTTACTTCAGGTCTGGGGAGGCATACGTGCCGGGGCCAGGTTCTTCCTGGTGCTGAACTTTACCGACAAAGGGCTCAGAAAGTACATAGGTCTTACCCTACCGCTAATCTTAGGTTTGGGGGCGGTTTTTGCACTGGAGCTGGTATTCAGGATTTTTGGTACAGGTCTTGGAGAGAGCGGAGTGGCCAGGCTGAGCTACGCTTACCGGCTTATGTATATGCTGGTAAGGCTGTTTGGTTTTTCGGTGGGGGTAGCCTCTTACCCATTGCTGGCCAGGTTAGCTGTGGAGGGGGCTGCCGGGGCTCTCAACAAGGCTCTATTTGATTCCTGGGCCAAAATCTTATCCATTCTCAGCCTTTTAATTATAGTCCTGGTTTATGAAAGTGAGATCCTGGTAAAAGTGCTTTATGAGCGGGGCCAGTTTCAGGCTCAGTCAACCATTGAGGTGGCCGCTTTGCTGCGGATTTATCTCATTAGCGCTATACCTCTTAGTTTCCAGATAATATTGCTGCGCTGTTATTACGCTCAACAGAGAATGTGGCTGCCGACTGTAATTAATACTGTATTGTTTGCGGCCTTTCTGCCGCTTTATCCCCTGGCTATCCAAATAAAGGGTATTCAGGGCGTTCCTCTGACCGGTGCAGTTTGTTCTCTTCTACAAGTGAGCGCACTTCTGGCCTTGTGGATTAAATTAAACGGGTCCAGCTGTTTGAGGGGGTTTCTGAGCGATGCCTTTAAAACAGCCGTGAGTACGCTGCCCTTTATATTAGCGCTTCATTTTTTAATGCTTTATGCAGGCAAAGGTTTTTCGAGTATGTCAAATCTTGTAATAGGTCCAATTATTTCAGGAACATTAATAATTGTAATTACCGGAGGTTTGCAGCTCCAATCCATTATGGGCGTGAAGGCCGCACGCAGCATCATGGGCAGGGGGACAGTGTGGATTAAATCCAGGCTAAAGCCTTTTTGAGGTAAAGGCCTTTTTAAGGTAAAGGCCTTTTTGATATGACATTTTATCGGCTTCTGCCTATTTTCAAAAAGAAGCCTTAAATGGTAAAGGGGAGTTTGTGCATCAATTAAGCCGTTTATTAAAATATCAGCGAACCATTGTATACCAGATAATGGTTTTACTCATTTTCTTACCTGCGTTAGCTCTGGGAGCAGGTCAAAAGCCAGGATCGTCTCAGGGGTCACGGGCTCTTATGGATTCATGTCTTACAGCTTATGAGAGGCAGCAGTACCCGGAGGTTGCCGGGTTGTGTAATTCTGTACTCACCAGGTTTGGTAGCAAGCTGGAGGCAGAAGAGGCCTACGTAATTTTGGCCGATGTCTTTTTGCGTATAGACAGCGTTGCGGCCGCTCAATCTCTAATTGAGCAATTTAAACGTTTCCATTACAAGAGCTCTTACATACCGCGTATCTTATATTATGAAGCTCAGGTGTATTTGCGTCAGCAAAAGGCCTACGATGCTGCTCGGACACTGGTTTCCTGCATTAACATTTCCAATTCCCGCAGCCTTTTCGAAACAGCTAAAAGGCAAATGGACACCCTCATACACAAAGGCGCATTATTAGAAGAAGAGCTTGCAGGTGTTCTTGAAAAATTGAAATACGATCGGGAGCTTCGGTGCCGGGGCACTTTTTTCCTCAGCGAAATGCAGTTTAAGGCCGGCAGGCTTGGCGCAGCAAAACGTACAGCGGAGAGCTGGTTGACAGAATTTGACGGGGACCCTGGTACCAGAGAGGTCAAAAAGCTTTTAAAAAAGACTAGAAAGGGAACCCGGGGTGTCTCAACATACCTCATCCTGGCCCCTTTGTCGGGCGCCTTCAGCGACGTAGGAAGTGCCCTGTGCCGTGGCATCATTCTTGGTTTGGAGGAGACACTTGGTACAGACGGTTCCTGGCGATATAAAATTTTGGACACTCAAGGCAACCCTCTTACCGCAATTACCAAGCTGCGTAAAAATCTGGAAGAGGAAGCCGTAAGGGGCGTAATCGGCCCGGCAATGAGCGAAGTGAGTACTGCGGTTGCTGTAGAAATGAGCAGCCGCTGGGGGCAAATACCCATGGTGACACCCACTGCCACAACTTTTGGCATCAGTAACCTGGGTGAAAATATATTTCAAACTAATGTTCCTACCGCTATTCTAGGTGAGCGTGTGGCTCAACATGCCCTGAACTGTAAAGGCCTTAAAGAGTTTGCCATATTAGCGCCAAATTCTGATTATGGTCTGGATTTAGCTAATGCCTTCGAGCAATATGTCCTGTCTCATGGTGGCACCATTCTGGCAAAAGAGTTTTATAACCCTGAGGTCAAAGACTATGGAGATCATTTTAAAGTTATACGTCATCGAAAAGCCCGGCTGGTAACAGAAAAGCAATTGGCAATGAAGGGGCGCCTTGGCGAGCGTTTGAAGCAGGAAGATTTTGATAAGGTCCTGGCCGATTCCATGCTTTATGTAGATGGCTTTTTTCTGGCAGCGGCTAATGCTGACGAAGCTTCGCGTTTATCTTCTCAGCTTCATTATCACAAACTTAAAGGGCGTATTTTTGGCGCATCGGGCTGGTATGATAAAAGGCTCTTCCATGATGCCTCCCGCTTTAATCAGGGCACTATTTTCAGTCTGGATTTTACCCTGGATAAGAAATCATCTGCCTGGGTTAGCTTTCACAAAAAGTTCTCAGAAAAATGGGGGGCCTATCCAGATAAAGTAGCTGTACTGGGCTATAATGCCGCCAGGTTTTTGTCTTTGGTGCAGAAATCCGGGGATGACGACAGCACTCTGCTTAATAATCTCAAAGCAGTTACACATTTTCCGGGTCTGCAAGGGGAGATCTTTATGGATAAGCAGGGGGGGTTTAATCGTTCAGCCAAACTCTTTGAGCTTGAGCGTAAAAGCTTTAAGGCTGTAAACACCTGCGATCCTTAATGACCTCCCGGGTCATTGGATTTATTACGCTATATCAGATTCTGGATCTGTGAGGGGTTCCTGATTGGCTGGAGTAATGCTGCTTTTAGCGTTGCCGAAATCGAGAAAATGCTTCTCGCTTTGCTGAGTACTCTCGGACTTTTCCATGGCCTGGAGCCAGTCCAGCTGACCCATAAGGAAATGTTTAAAACGTATGAAAAAATTTGTTTTATGGGTTTCCAGTGATTGAATATCATTCTTAAGATCTTTGATCCTGTCTTTATAGTCTATAAGCTCATTACCAGCTTTATTTTTGGCATCCTGAATAATAAGCTCGGATTCTTTTTCTGCTGATTTGCGCTTTTCCTCCAGGGTGCTCTGCATGGTAAGAACGGAATCCTGGAGAGTTTTTTCTATAAGACGGAAATGGTTAAGGCGCTCTTCAGATACTTTGAGCTTCTCGCTTAAGCGGGTGTTATCTTTGATTAGCTTTTCCATCTCCAGAGCCACTGACTCCAGGTAGGTTTGTGCCTCATTAACATCGAAACCCCGAAAACTGCGGTTAAATTCAACCTTGCGGATATCAAGAGGCGTAATCATCCTGCTAAACCACCTTTAAAGAAAAATCCAAATAAGAACTTTTGCCGCCAACCTGATACCCACTATGGCTATTATGTAGGAAAAGTCGAACCCGGCAACAGAGGGCACCAGTTTGCGAATGCCAGCCAACAGCGGTTCGGTGGCATCTTTAATTTGCAGATACCACCCTGTATTTTCGTATTGGGTGAGAATGCCCGATACCACCCAACGTGTAACCAGGATTATTATAAGAACCCATGAAATTAAATGAATAAGACCTGTGATCATGTTTGTACCCCGTAGTTTCTGTGTCCAAATAAAGCTGTACCTATTCGAATATAATGACTTCCCTGCTCTATTGCCACTTCAAAATCATCGCTCATACCCATAGAGAGAAAATTGGCCTGATTTAACGGGTGATTGGGCGCTGAATAAAGGGATTTTACCTGTTTGAGCAGACGCGAACATTGTTTGAAACATTGCCTGGCATCCTTTTGCCTGCCTGTAAATGGCGCTATCGTCATTAAACCCATAATGCGAATACTGGTAAGAGCGGGCAGGTCCTTAATTACTTTTAGAAATGTACTCATTTCAAAACCGGATTTTGTGTCTTCACCAGATATATTGACCTGAAGGAATATATCCCGCTTAAGGCCCAGGCTGAGACAGGCATTATCAAGCTTACCCAGCAGAGGCAGAGAATCCACTGAATGTATGTGACTGCACAGGGGTAGTATTTTCCTAATTTTATTGCTTTGCAGATGGCCTATAAAGTGAAGGCGGTAGGAGGTACCCAGCCCCTCCTCCATGGGATACTTGATAAGTGTCTCCTGGGCTTTATTCTCCCCTAAGTCTGCAGCACCAGCCCTCAGGGCCTCAATAACCCTTTGCCTGGGCTGGGTTTTGCTCACCCAGATTATGGTGACATCCTCGGGGTGCCGCCCGTACTTTTGGCAGGCGCTGTGGACGCGTTCGAGTATTTTGCTGTAATTATACCTTAGTTGGGCGATCGGCTCCATTTTTAATCACAATCAATTAAATAGTAATTTAATTAAGGTGTCTATATGCTTAACCCTTTTTATAACCAGCCCTCTCCTTGCCTGACTAGGCAGCTCAGCAATATCGTGATGATTGTCCGCAGGCAAAAATACCTGGCTAACACCAGCCTGGAGAGCGGCAAGAGTTTTTTCGGGTAAACCACCCACTGCGTGGATCTCCCCGGTCAGGGATATCTCGCCGGAAAATGCGTAAGTTGGAAGTACTGGTTTTTTTAAAAAAGCGCCTAATATGCAAAGAGTTATGGATACACCCGCTGAGGGGCCGTCTTTGGGTATGGCCCCTTCAGGAAAATGGAGATGAATGTCGGTCTTATTGAAACACTCCATCTCAATGTTGAATTTGGGGCCCCGCTCCCGAACCAGAGTCAGTGCGATTTGGGCAGACTCTTTCATTACATCCCCCAGTTTACCCGTAAGATGAAGTTTGCCTGTGCCACTAATAAGTTTGCATTCGACTTGCAGGATTTCCCCGCCTGAAGGGGTCCATGCCAGACCTGTAATTACACCGGGCGGGTATGATTTTGGCACGGTGACCTCTTTACGGATAGGTGCTCCCATAAAATTGCGTATAGCTTTGAGGTTAAGGGCCCCGGAGTGATTGCGGCCCTGGACAACCTGCCGGGCGCGCTTCCTGGCGATTTTTGCCAGGGCTTTTTCGAGATTGCGCACGCCCGCCTCATGCGTATACTGCAGAATAAGAGTATTAATGATACTATCTGACAATTTAAACTGTGCGGGTGACAGGCCGCTGGCCTTGCGGATTTTTGGGATTAGAAACAGCTTGGCTATCTGAAGTTTTTCGGGGTTATAGTAACCCGAAATGCGGATAACCTCTAAACGGTCTTTCAGGGGTTCGGGTATATTAGCCTCAACATTAGCTGTAGTTATAAATAGAATTTGGCTTAAGTCTATGCCTGTTTCCATGAAATTGTCTGTGAAGTCAAAGTTTTGTTCAGGATCTAACACCTCCAGTAAGGCTGAAGCTGGATCCCCACGGAAATCACCGCCCATTTTATCGGTTTCGTCCAGCAGAATAACGGGGTTCATGGAATTACACTTACGCAGGGTTTGAATAATTTTGCCAGGCATGGAACCTATATAAGTACGCCGATGCCCGCGTATTTCAGCCTCATCGCGCACACCGCCTAAGGAAATACGCGCAAACTTACGACCTAAGGCCATGGCAATAGAGCTGCCCAGTGATGTTTTGCCTACGCCTGGAGGACCCACAAGACAAAGAATAGGGCTTTTGTGACCTTTTGAAAGCCTGTATATGGATACATGCTCAAGGATGCGGTCTTTTACGTCGGTGAGGGCAAAGTGGTCGGCATCCAACTGTCGTTTAACAGCCCGCAGGTTAAGGCAGTCCTCAGTTAACTGGCCCCATGGTATATTTAAAAACCAGTCTACATAGTTGCGCACAACGGAGTATTCTGGTGAAGTTGAGTGCAGGTGGGCCAGACGCTTTATCTCAGTCTGGACCTTTTTTTCTATTGGTGGGGGCATGCCCCTGGCTTGAACCTCTTCGGAAAGCTTCCGGACCTCCTGATTGATTATCGGAGAGTTCTGACCCAGTTCCAGCTGAATTTTTTTAAGCTGCTCGGTGAGGAAGTACTCCTTCTGGCTGCGGGAAATAGAGGAGTGCACCTCATGTTCCAGCCTACGACTGAGGACATTCATATCAAGGTCGTTTTTGATGAGCTCGCGTAATATTTGGGACTTTTTGGACAGCGTGGGCTCTTCAAGTACCATCTGCTTGAGATGAGCTGCCAACTGAAGCTGCCCGGCAATAGCGTGGATTTTGTCCTCCGGGGACTTCTGGTGTTTAATTATCTTCAGAACCTCCAGTGGGAGATCGGGGTGAGAATGCAGGTACTGCCCGAAAAGCTCCATAATATCCTCTATTTGAAGCTGACCTTTGTTATGGGAGGTAGAGGGTACAACTTTGACTCGGGCCAGAAGAAAACCCCCTGTATCGGTAATTTGCTCTGCCTGGGCTACAGCAATTACCTCTATCAGAATTTTTGAGAGGTTGTTGGGTGAGGGTGTTGAGGAGATGATCCTTGCTAGTACGCCTGTTTTATGAAGAGAATCTGCAGTTATCTCCTCTTCAATGGAATTTAACTGCAGGGAAAGAAAAACGATTTTATCAGAGTGCTCCAGAGCCTTGAACATGGCCGAAAGAGACCCGGGCCTGCCAAGAAGCAGGGGGCTGACATTGCCAGGGAAAAGGATAGTGTCCCGTAGTGGAATAATGGGCACGCCCTCTACGCGGTCGTTGGCCGAGGGTGTAAAGGCTAGAACTGCCTGGGACTGAGATGCCTGATGAATATCTGCTTTTTTGGGTTTAGATTTTTGACGCACGCATAAACCTTTGTAGCTGAAATAAAACCAGAAATATAATTAATAAATGATGACCTCCCGGTTGACCCATTATCCCCACCAGTAGCGGTCCTTTTACAACCACCAGTATCACCAGTAGCGGTTCAATATTTTGAACCGCTACTGGTGATATTGGTGATATTGGTGATACTGGTGAATGCCCGGGTTTACAGGTATATGTTGGTATTATGCCGATTTAGACCGGATATTTTTTAAAATGTATAGAGGATCTTTGCCGTGCAGGACAACGTCCCTGGTAATAACACACTCAGAGACATCTTTTTTGTCTGGAAGTTCAAACATTATTTTACTCAGGGTACTTTCCAGAATGGACCGGAGACCGCGGGCACCGGTTTTTCGCAAGATGGCTTTTTCGACGATGGCGTTAAGGGCTTCTTCCTGAAAATTGAGTATGACATTGTCCATGTCGAATAATTTGGTAAACTGCTTAATGAGAGAATTTCTTGGAGTTGTCAAAATAGCACGCATGATTTTTTTGTCGAGCTCATCCAGGGCTGTAACTACAGGCAGCCGGCCTATCATCTCGGGGATTATCCCAAACTGAATAAAATCGTCCGGCTCTACAAAACGCAGTACATTGACATTGTCCTTTTTTTTGTTACCCCGAGCGGTGAACCCCATCTCATGGGTGCCAAGCCTTTTGGAAACAATTTCGTCCAGGTTCTCAAAGGCCCCGCCGCAGATGAAGAGAATATTGCGTGTATTAATTTGAATTAGATTCTGTTCGGGATGTTTACGGCCCCCCTTAGGGGGTATAGAGGCTATAGTGCCCTCCAGGAGCTTTAGCAGGCCTTGCTGGACCCCTTCACCGGATACATCCCTGGTAATTGAGGGATTGGCGCTGGTTCTGGCGATTTTGTCAATTTCGTCTATATACACAATACCTTTTTGCGTTGCTTCTACATCGTAATCGGCTGCCTGCAGGAGCCTTACAATTATGTTGTCGACATCTTCTCCCACATACCCTGCCTCTGTAAGTACCGTGGCATCCACAATAGAGAACGGCACTTTCAGGAACTTGGCCATGGTTTGAGCCAGCAGTGTTTTGCCCGTGCCTGTTGGTCCGATGAAGAGTATGTTGGATTTGTCCAGCTCTACTTCATCGGCGGAATGCTGATATAAAATACGTTTGTAGTGATTATAAACGGCTACGCTTAAGCTTATTTTGGCCTCCTCCTGGCCAATAATGTAAAGATCCAGGTGGTTTTTGATTTCTGCGGGTGTGGGAAATGAACTCTGAGGCTCAGCAGGCGACAGTGTGTCTTTTTGCTTTTCTTCACTTAGAATGTCGTTGCACATGGCCACGCATTCGTTGCAGATATGCACTGAGGGGCCTGTAATTAGTTTATCGACCTGATCTGCTCTTTTACCGCAGAACGAGCAGGAAATCATACCGTAGTTTTTACCTGATTTAGCCATTAAGTTTTGGTTTCTCCCGCTTGAGGATTTCATCAACGATACCGAATTCGGCCGCTTCATCTGCTGTGAGGTAATAGTCGCGCTCTGTAAGAGTTTCTATCTCTTTAACAGGTTTGCCGGTATTTTCCGAGATTATGTTATTCATTTCTTTTTTAATATTCATAATCTCTTTGGCGTGTATTTGTATGTCTGATGACTGCCCGCCGGCAAACCCGGAGGGCTGATGCAGCATGACTTTACCGTGGGGCAGTATAAAGCGCTTGCCTTTGGTACCGGCAGCCAAAAGAACCGCCGCCATGCTGGCCGCAGAACCGATACAGATAGTCTGGACATCGGGTTTGACGTGTTTAATGGTGTCGTATATAGCCAGCCCGCTGGATACAATACCACCTGGGGAGTTGATGTAGAGGATAATGTCTTTATCGGGGTCATCATGCTCAAGAAAAATCATTTGTGCTATAATGGAGTTTGCGACTACATCGTTAACCTCATACCCGATAAAAATAATACGCTCTTTAAGCAGACGTGAATAGATATCGTAGACCCGTTCTCCCCTGCCGGTAGTTTCAATTACTGTTGGTATGTACATTTTTACCGCCGTCTCCTTAATATTAAAATACAATTAACAAACATGGAAAATCCAGCTGTGTTTATTTCCTGCCAATCAGGAAGTCCATAGTTTTTGTCTCCTGCAGTTCGGCGCGAATTTCATTAATCTGGCCGTTGCGCCGCAGCATATTCTTAAGAGTGTCGAAATCCATACCGTACTGTTCGGCCATTTGCTTAATACGGTCGTCCACTTCTTCCTGGCTGGGTTTGATCTTCTCTTTTTTAGATATCTCCTCGACAATGCGCATGCGTTTGAGTTGAAAGATTGCCTCTTTTTTCATTTCCGGGGTGATATCTTCATAGCGTATGGTTTGCTTTTCGGGCCCTTTGTTCTGCGCATTCTGCCTGTATTCAACATATTGTTTAATGCGCGCTTTGGGAATATCAAAGGGGCTTACCTCTATAATTTTGTTGATGGCCTCATCGTGTGCCTGCTTTTGAGCCTGTTGTTTACGCACTGTCAGCAGTTGCTCTCTTGATCGTGTGCGCAGAGTGTCTACATTCTCCATGCCGGCGCGTTTGGCTAAGTCATCATTAAGCTCAGGTAATATCTCTTTTTTAATGGCATCAATTTTAACCTTGTAAATGCCCGTTTTGCCAGCCAGGGATTTAATTTCAGAATCATCCCCATGTTTGATAGTTATTACCTTTTCTTCGCCGGAAGATACACCTTCGAAAGCCTTATTGAACTCCTCAATTTTGTCCGCTCCGATGGTAATACGGAACTTACTGTTTTTAGGATCCACCTGCTGAACGTGCCCGTCAATTTCAATTGATAGATATTCGCCATGAGCAATATGACCAACTAGAGCCGGGCCCTCAACATCCTCTTCTGTAGCAAAACTTTTTTGATAGTTAGCCAGGTAGTCGTCTACGTCTTTTTCTGTAACCTCTGAAACCTCTGCAGGTGTGACTTTAATATCCTGATAGCCCTGAAAATCCACATCCTGATCAATCTCAATTGTGGCTTTAAGGGTGATGGGGCTGTCAGAATCGTTTCGAATGTCGTCAACCTGGCCGGGAGCTACAGGCTTGAGATTGTGGCTTTGGCATACCTCTTTGATTACATCGTTAATTAGCTTTTCCATGCTTTCGCTGGTAAGAGGATCGCGAAACCGCTCTTCTACCACCCGGCGGGGGATATTGCCTTTACGATACCCATTGAGGCGTAACTCTTTGGAGTATTTTTTGACTTTATCATTAAAAATATCCTTAAACCTCTCTCTGGGGATTTCAACTTCCAGAAGACGTTCAGTATTAGAGGGGTTGGTAATAATAGTTTTTACTTCTTCCATATTTGTAACCAGCTGAGTTAAGGGTTGCTAAAAAAATGCGAAAGGGGGGACTTGAACCCCCACACCCTAGGGTTCTAGATCCTAAGTCTAGCGCGTCTACCAGTTCCGCCACTTTCGCTTGGCCAAAAGTTATTTGATTGATGTCTATTTTTCAAATGCCTGTTACTCCTCATCCAGATTAGCCGGGGGTTCCTCATTGTAAGAAGTGAGGTATTGATGAGTAATTTCATTTCCGCTCTCTGTTTCAAAAATACGGAAATCGACAACACTCTGCTGCTCATCTTCAAAGAGGCTAATTGCCAGTTTGTGCTTCATTTCCCAATATTTTACAATATAACCCCGGGCGGCAGTGACAGCGGCTATTAAGTTAGGATGAAGAATTATGTTTATTTTATTTACTTTACTGTCAGCCTTAAACCTTCTTAACCATCTGTCTATTGATGCCATCACAATGCCGTTTTTGGGGATATAGCGGTTACCCTGACAGGTGGGGCATATTTTAGACTGGTGCTTGACGGTATTGGGCCGAGTGCGCTTGCGCGTGAGCTCCATTAAACCAAACTGTGATATCAAGGCAAAATGAATGGGAGATTTATCCTGGCGAATGGCTTTTTTAAACTCATTTTCCACTGATAGAACATCTTCTTCTTTTTCCATATCGATGAAATCTATGATGATAAGGCCGCCTAAATCTCTTAAACGGATTTGCTTGGCGATTTCCCAGGCGGCATCAATGTTTGTTTCGATGATGTTTTTAGATTGATCGGAACCCCGAACCTTGCCACCGGTATTTACA
Organism: uncultured Bifidobacteriales bacterium; assembly: GCA_964603925.1. Taxonomy (GTDB): domain Bacteria; phylum Fibrobacterota; class Fibrobacteria; order UBA11236; family JADFYW01; genus CAZRWX01. The sequence continues at coordinate 21,000 of CAZRWX010000007.1, forward strand.
TCAATAGATACCAGGGCTTCTGTTTGTTCAATAACCAGGTAACCACCGCGGCGCAGATGAACTTTTGACTCAAAAGTCTTTTCCAGCTCCTCCTCCAGCCCGTAATAGTCGAAGATTGAAATATCCTTTTTAAAATAGTGGACTTTATCGACTTTGTCCGGGGAAAGTACCTTTACGTAGTTTTTAACGCTTTCAAACTCCTCCTTATTGTCTATTAGTACAGCCTCAACGTTTTCTGAAAAGTAGTCCCGCAGGGAAGTCTCAATAGTGCTGGATTCCTCCAGTACCAAGCCGGGGGCTTCTGTGACTTCTGCTTTTTTCCGGCAGATTTCCCATTTAGACTCCAGAATCTCCATTTGTTTGATAAACTCTTCTTCGCTCTCATTTAGCCCCAGGGTACGGACTATATAGCCGATGCCCTTTCCTTTGAGTTTTTGAACCATTTTACGCAGGTTACGTCTATGGTTATGATCCCGGCTTTTTTTGCTGACACCGACAAAATCTGTGGTTGGCATACAAACCAGGAAGCGGCCGGCCAGCGTTAAATGAGTAGTGATGCGTGGGCCTTTGGTACTAATAGGTGCCTTGGTGATTTGGACAAGGATCTCCTGGCCAATTTTAAGCAGGTTATCAATAGTCTCAGGTTTGGTGGATGCAGATTTTGAGTCGTCGTCATCATCAAATTCCCGCCGTAGCCGTTTGGTACGGTCCAGGACATCTTCAACATGAAGAAAACCGGCCTTTTCAAGACCGAGATCTACAAATGCGGCCTGTAAACCCGGCAAAACCGCGTTAACAACGCCTTTGTAAATATTGCCAACAAAAACATCAGATTCCGGATATGAATAGAAAATCTCTGCCAGGTGATTGTTTTCGAGTATGGCGACTCTTTTTTCGTAAGGCGAAGAATTGATTAAAATTTCGCGGCGAGTAGGTGTATATCTGCCCATTGATGTCCTTCCAAAAAATATGCGTAACTAAGTGGGTTGCAATAATTGGCCTTTTGCAGAAATTGAAAAGAGCCATGGAAAACTGATTAATAAACTTAAAAACAGGTGAAAAAAAGCCCCTTATTGGGCATAAACAAATTAAAATAGCCACATGCAGGGTTACAAAAAGCTGAATAAAAAGCCATTGTTCTTGCTCAATCAGACTATTATGGTGGAATTTTTGAGAAATTATCATTGTTAATTTAGAAATATTAAATAAAGATTAATTTGCGAAAAAAATAAACCTTAATATTTATACGTTAGAGAATAACACATTAAAATCGCATTGTAAACTCTCCATGTATTTCAACCTCATGGCTAGTTTCGTCCTTGCTGGTATGAAACTCCTGTTCTCTGGAATATTGCGCGTAGATAAGGGCATCTATCTTCCTGGTGAAATTATAGGAAAGCTCAGGTCTTATTTTAAAGCGGACCCAATGTGACTCAGGTTTTGGGTCTGGGGGGCTACTTGAAAATCTTGTTGTCGTTTTGCGGTCCCAACTGCCCTCAGCTGTAAATTTAAGGCGCAGATTGTTTTCCAGTTTGACATACCAACGCCAGAATTGCACCCCTTTGCGGGTTTGAATATCGTAAGATACAGTAAAAACATCACCCAGACCTATGGTTTCTTCCTCTGAATAATTAACAGGGTCCAGCGGATAACCAGCAAGGGTGTCATACCCGTTGTAAACACGGACTAAAATATTAAATGGCTCATTATTCAGTTTGGAACGACTGGTATTAAGTGAATGGCTGAAATTAAAGCCATTATCATAACGCACGTTATTTTTACCGGTAGCAGATATTTTTAAAAGAGGGTTAAGCTTATGAGACACGCTCTTACTCTCGGTGCTTATGCTATAGATATTGAATTTCGTTTCTTCCTGGTAATTGTAGCTGGAATTAAGTGCAAAGCTTTGGAAATTCTTTTTGAGAAAGGAAATCTTCTCCGTGAGATTGGAAAGCCGTCCCGAAAGCCCGAATTCCGGCCAGGTCAATGATGTATCGTGAGATTTCCATTGATTGTGGTCACGGGGAAAGCTGTAGCTTAAGCTCCATTTTACATTGCCGTTTAAATTTAAATCCAGTATGGGAATAGTTAAGCTGGAGCGCATGTCCGCAGAGCGGGTAACATTATGGGACATGGAATTGCCTTGTACCATGGGGGGGGTAAGGTAGTCAAAGTGCAGGGGGTCGGTTTTACCCAGAATAATTTCATCTATAAATTGATCATAATCCCAAAGAGCGGAAGGTGAATATATAAGGCCCAGCTGATAAAGATAAAAGCTCGGGGTGGAAATATTCATTGAATTAAGGCTGTCAAAGGTGAATTGCTCCCCCTCAAACCGGTGGCTGATGCTGTAATTACCGTCAACGCTGTTCAGCTTTAATTTATCAATGCCTTTTCTGATAACACCGAAACTATTTGACAGCCATTTGATTTTGCTGGTGGATGTCTCCAGGCTCTGGAAGAAGCTGTTAGGGCGAAAGCCCGCATTGAAATTAATATCATGATGAGTGGAAGCCTCGAAAAACTGTGGTGTGGTGTCTATGCCTGCCTGATATACACCCCTGTTGCGTGTATGCTGATAACCCGATGAGAACCGGCCCCCTACATCCAGCCAGGAAAGGAGTCTGGGGCTCAAATCCATTTGATAACTCTGGTTGCGGTTGTTTTCGTTGGCCAGTATGCCGTAAACATTAAGGCCTTTTAGCGCTTCAGCACTATCCAGGCCGAAAATGATTTTGTGTGCCATGAAGCCGTTACCAACTTCTGAGAAAAATCTGTTTCGGGCGAACTCCCTGTGTATTTCGTCAAAATTCCTGTTAACGGATATACGATAGGTAAAGTTAAAGAAGGACAATGGGCTCCATGCCATATCCAGCCCGTGATTCAGGCTGACTTTATAACTTAAATCGCTAACTGGATCATAGCGGCCCTCGGGATCTTTAGAAAGCGATGAGGAACGAATAAAGGAAAAGTCTGCCAATGTCAGAGCAAACCGGTCGGGCAAAGGGGAAATTTCAAAATTTGAAATGAATTCAGGTACATATTTCCACTTTTGAGAGAAAGAGAGAGGGTGATATCGATGAGTACCGAAAGGGGAAAGATTGTATAGAATTCGGGCTTTATAATCGCTGGTTGTATCCTGCCGGAATGGGGCGGAATTGCGGCGCAGTGAGTAGGAGTACTCTAACTCCGGACGTTCAAGAAAACTTTGAATAAAAAAGTTGGAAGAGGTACGGTTTTTACGGAAACTGGTGGAAAAGGTCCGGGAAATTGAGCTGGATTGTTCCAGCCGGGATTTTAACAGCTCTCTATCGCTTACAGTATCAACAGTCTCCAGCTCACCGTTATAAAAATCCCGAATAAAACTCTTAAGGTCGTGGTCGACAAGGAGAATATCCGAAACTGGCTGTTTGGTAAAGGGACGTGTAATGCTGCCGCTCTGTTTTAAATTAAAAGGCAGGCTTAAGCCCCACTCATCGGGAAAGAACTTGTTGGCATAGAAGCCTGCATTTGTATTGTAGTCTATTCTTGAAGAGGAGCTGGCAGGTGTTTTAGCGCTTTCGGTCAAAGTAACGAATTCGCCGTTCCTGTAACTTATGTTTCCTGAAAGATTTATAAAATCGCCAAAATCTGCTTGAAGTGAAGTTGTAATACTGGATCCGTTGTCTTTGTTAATACCCTCCAGGCGCAGGTCATTAACCCAGAGCTCTCCTGACTGCATTTCCCGGGCGTTAGAATCTACGAATATTACCAGACGCATCCAGTTAATCTGTGACAATGAGGGTGTGCCAAATACCGAAAGCGTGAGGGAGGAATCTCCCCGGGCGGCTATAAATGACTTTTTACTGTATTGCGCCTGGGTTTTCCATGTGTCATTGTTTTTGAGCTCGGCCAGGTCGCTTATGGGTATACTCAGGGCGTGTTTGAGCCATATGCTGTCAGAAGATGTTTGAGAATTTATTGTTGAGTCTATGTGGATTTTAATTTCGTAGTAGTTGTTAGATTCGCCATTTACATCATCCCGGCCGATTTGCAGAGCAAAACTTATCTGGTTCTGATTTTTATCATTCAACCCTTCGGGATGCACCTCCAGCAGCATGCTGTGGTAAAGGGTAAGGTCTTTTTGATCTGATTCCAGTATCCTGGTCGCACTTACATATTCTCCGGGGTGAAGGTTGTTGTATTTCATCACCAGGGACTGCTCAGGAAGGGGTTCGTCGGTTTCAGGGTCACGTTCAATTTTGGTATTGGGAGACGGGCTATACAGATCTTTCTCCTCCCGGTTGCTAATAACGCTCATGCGCAGGGAGTTGGAATCGGATACCGGGGGTGGACTGCATATGTGATATTTGTCTGTAACAAAACAGTCCTTTTCAAGCTCCCATTCACGATTCCTGTCGTTCTCTTCCCAGGTATTGCCGATAAGGCTGATTCTGGCTAAAAGTATTTCAGATTGTGATACCCCGTTGGGCAGTTGGCCAAACCAGATACGAAACATGTTAACATCGGACAGTATGGCAACCAGCTCTGCGTTATCTTTAGATATTATGTCGTGGGTTTCCTCTTCCCAGAGAGGTATCTGGTATTTACGCCAGCCGTTGGTAAGCTCTTCACAATTATTTGACGGGGTACAGTTTTCCCTGAGATCTACACCGTAGCGTACATAACGATTCACTTTGTCCAGGACGCTGTTGCGGTTTAAGTCTTCGCTGTCAAAAGTGAGACCGCCGGAGTTTATGTTGTTGCGCTCTGTACCGTTAATCTTATAAGAGGGATTGGTCTCACCTTCGTTGGGCTCTTCCCAGTCATCAAGGGCGGGGTCTGAGTGATCTTTTAAGGATATGGGAAAACAAATAGGCTTGCACTCCCATTTTTGACCTGTTTCGCCTTCTCCGGATTTAAGAGCGTCAAGGCCGTTGTCGTCCTCATTGGTAAACTCTCCGGGTTGGACTTCAGCGTTAAGCTCACCGTCGGGCGGCTGCCCGGCAATTGATATGTCTTCGGAAATTTGCCCCATGTCAAAATACAGGTTGCCTTCACGTCCCCTTACTACTACCTCCAGCAGCCGTTTGCGGGACTGGTTGTGTAAACCCGGTGTAAATCCGCGCATAATGCCGCCCCAGGAATTGCCGCGAAGGTTGTCATTGGGTTGGAAGATAAATTTCATAAGCCTTACCTCGCGACTGTCTGTGCGCGCGTTTGATGTGCGCCCGTATATTCGGTGGAATTGTTCGGTTAAATTGGTATGCCAGATGAAATCACCCTTATGCCTGTAGTCGAGGAATTCGTTGTATATATCCCCTTCGGAAGAATTTCCCGGAGGTGAAGCCTGGTTCCAGCTGTATATGTGCATGGGAAGCTGGAACTCCCGCTTGCTGCCTTCAAAGTCATCCAGCAGAGCGGAGCCCTTGGTGTTAGGGTTGAAGTAGCTCTGGGCTAATTCAAAACGAAAATCCAGATTGGACTTAGCCTTGGTATTAATAAAAGGCACAAAGTTTACCAGGGATGTCATCCAGTCAGGGTTACCGGCAAACTTGGTATTAAGGCCCCACAGGAACTGATTAAAGGGCTCCCTGCCCAGCTGAGGACGCTCAGCTGTGGTGGTTTGGCTTTTATAGAGGAAGGTGGCGCCAATCAGGCTTTGATCGGATATGGCATCCAGGTTATACTCCAGCCTTGTGCCTAACAGAACCTTATCCTGTATCTGGAAAAAAGGCGTGCATTCATAGCTGATGTCAATAGTATTGTTGGGTGCTTTAGCCCGTAAGGAAAGAAGGGTGATTTGCCCTGCCTCATACAGTACTTCGTAATCAATATCCTTCTCCAGCACAGTTGAACCATTCAAAGTAAGCTTCTCAGTGCCAGGAGTAATATCCAGACACCCCGAACCGCTGACAGAGTGGGATGAGCGCCTAACGTCAAAAGTGGATTTGCGTTGTTTACCAATGACAAGAAATTGGTGACTGTAGGTAAGGTTGCGAATTTCATCAGAGGGCTTTTCATAGATTAAAGTCTGGGGGCTTATGCGTTTAAGGGGAGTGAGGCAATTACCGTCACTGCCCGGACTGACTGTATCGTAAGCATGGCAGGGTAGTATCATGATACCATTAGCAAAATCGAAGATGTTTACGTTATCATACCATATTAAAGAGGGGTTTTGAGGATTGGTTAAACCCAGGATACTTGTCAGTTTTTTAGAATCCTTGATTTCACTTTTATTATTGTCAATAACGCGAATCTGGAAATTCTCCTTATCCTTGGGCTCAATTTTGCCTATACTGTAAACATTGCGCCACATTAAGCGGTCCAGTTCGCTGCCTGGCCGCGGCACACTGCGTGTTTTTATCAGGATGAGGGTGTCGTTGCTGTAAAATGGAAGGCCGTATTTTGCAACTAAAGGGTCACCCTCCCAACGGGCGGCTATAGCCATGCTCTGATGCCCCGAAAAGACCGTAAGCAGGCGTAATGTTTGATTGTATATAAAATCCGTCCCCGCTTTCAACTCCTGCCAGCGGCCCTCTTCCATTACATTATCAATGATAGCATTGTCCCCGGCCAGCGCGAAAGCAACGGCTTTGTGGGTTTCTATATCATCAATTTTAGTAGTAGTGACCAGGGTCCAGAGTGTGGGGTTGATGCCGGATTTGCCGTTCTTAAAATTCTGCGAACCAACGCCGTATAAAGCCGAGGTATCCTGGTAAGCGTCCCTGTCGGCAAGCTCCAGAAAGAAGTGTTTATAGAGGGAAATATTTTTGTCATCGATGGCAAATTCCGACTGCTCTTCTTCAGTACCCAATGTTTGGCGCTCCTGAGACCCGCCCTCCTGGGAGGCTATTGTTGTCAGGTGAAGGTCACCGAACTTCATGCGGATTTTTATGCCAAATAAGCCTTTGTGCTGCTCAGTGTACCCGGTAAGGCTTGTGCCCGAAAGGGATAGTGAGGTATTGCCTGCCTCAATCTCCTGAATGATATTGTCTTCCAGTTCGTTACCCTCACCTTTATATGATATTTTCAGTTGATCTTTAAGATTGGTGCCAAAGCCCTCTTCGTTGTTGATTTCTATATGAATAAGGCGACCAATGGAGCCGGTAACAGAAAAAGAGGGGTTGTTGTCCATAGTAAAGTTAGGGAACCAACGGTCTTTACTATTTGGTTTGCCCCTGGTGCTGGTACCCATTACTATGACTTTATAAGACCCGTTAATTTTAAGCCGGGGGGTGTCTGCACCCCAGCGTTTCATCCAGTCGGGAACTTTAACGGGTAGCTCCCACTCCAGAGGAGAGCCTGTTTTGCCCCCGGCCAGCGGGTCAGACTGCCCAATAAACTGGCTTAACCAGAACCTCTGCATGGCCAGCTCATTGAGCTTGAGGGCATAGGCCCCCAGCTCCCGGTAATATGCATCATAAACGGCAATAGAGTCTTCACCGCCAGATATCTTAAAATACTGGACAATTTCTACTTCCCGGGTATCGAAGTTTATATAATGGTCTGTTTTAAGATATTTGCTGTTGATTTGGAGATACCCCCGAGCAGGGAGGTGATCTATACCCCTTTGAGGCAATAACGACTCCATTGGCTTGGAGGCTTGGGGAGCAGGGACATAATTTGGCGGGGAAGGCACTATTGCCAGGCAGATACCAGGCAAAATATGAGATACCAACAGCACATATATAATGGCTTTTATCTTTATAATTTGAATACTATTAATCAACTGCGCGGGCACTCCGAAACGCCATATTCCAAAAAAGGTTAATTTTCACCAGAATAAGATACAAAGAATGCTGTGTACGAAAAAAGCTTTTCAAGTTCCCTTTTGGTACAGGCATATAATTGTTATTACCCCCAATTAAACAATAAATTCCACTTTTTATCCGCACTTTTTTTATTGTTACGCCTTATGAAAATGATAGATGATCCAAAAAGGCGCAGGAAGTTTGCCCAAAACTTTCTAATAGACTCTCAGGTTATCGATAATATTGTAACTGACAGCCAGGTTGGCAGCGGGGACAGGCTTATTGAGATAGGTCCGGGCAAAGGGGCGCTCACACGCAGTTTTTTGTCCATAACCAGCCGTATTACGGCTATCGAATTAGATCCTAAGTACGTAAAATATTTAACCGACAGGTATAGCGGAGGGGGGCTTACGGTATTAGCCGAAGATGCCAGCCGCATAAATATTCAAAATCTGCTGCAGAGCTTTCCAGAAAAGGCCTGCGTTGTTGGCAACCTGCCTTATAATCGCGCTGGTCCCATAATGCGGAATTTCATTCCCTTTCTGTCTCAGTTTAAGTTTCTGTATGTTATGGTGCAGTACGAAGTCGCAAAAAGGATGGCGGCAAAACCCCATACACGCGATTACGGTTATCTATCAGTTTATATTCAAAATTATGCGCAAGCTGAGCTCAGGCTTAAAATTAACCAGGAGGCCTTCAGGCCCAGGCCCAAGGTGTTTTCTGCCACTGTGCGTCTTCTGCCTCGGCAGCCCTTGATTGAGGATGAGGGCTTTTTTCCCTTTGTAAAGCAGGCTTTTTCGCAAAAACGCAAGAAGATGATCAATTCCTTGGCACCCCTTTACCCAAAAGGCCGTGTTATTGAATGGCTCAGCATATTAAATATTCCGCCTTTGGTACGTGCCGAGGAACTTACCCCTGAGCAATTTGCCGAGTTATATCGGGTTGTTATAAGTTCCTTTCCAAAATAGCAATCAACGCCTGGGTGACCTGGCATATTTAATATTGTGATTGCAGCAGCCCTCAGGCTATTGCCGCTCTGGGGCGGGGGGCGCTCATGTACGACCTGGCGGCTTGTTTACGCTGTGTAACATTGGTCATTTCCCTTTTCAGGGCTGTCATTTTTGAATGCATTCTCTGCATTATTTCATGTTCCACCTTTTTCATGCGTTTAAGCACATCTTTTATCATACTGCGCTTTTCATCAATCAGAGCTCTTTCGTTAGCAGGCACATTTGGGGTCATTTCAAACAGCCTGCTGAGCTTGATCGCAGAACCTGAAGCATCAGCCGTCCTGCTGAGGATACGTTGCCGGGTATCTATCCATTTGGTCATTTCATCGGGCTCATCGGGCTCAATTTTTAATGTATAGTCCAGGGCCAACTGATAAAGGCCGAATAACACATCCAGTTCAGAAGACAATTGTGAAGTGAAGGTGTGCATTAACCAACCATTCTCAGCTGATTACTGGGTATATCGCTGATAGTATTGCGGTCTTCCCGCCTTACTTTCTCTATTGCTTCAATCCAGGATTCACGCAGCATGTTAAGCATTTGGGCCACTTCCTGGAGTGGTTTGCATTGTTTGTTCCTTAAAGCTGTGGTCAGGTGCTGATTGTAAAATGTGTAGAGATTCAGCAGGTTGACGGAAATTTCTCCGCCCTTTTCCATATCTAAAGCACATGTAAGCTCTGTAATGCCGTCCTGAACCTTAAAAATGGCTTTGCTGAATGGTTCCAGCGCATTGACATTAAGGTGTTCCTGGGCTAATTTCAGCCATTTCAGGCAATGATCATAGACCATAATCACAAGTTTGCCGCGATCAGCAGTACTAATGTTGGCTGTCTGGTAATTCCGGTATCCTGCTGCTTGCATATAGGCCCCTTAGTTTAGTGCGCCAATTTGAGATTGAAAAGAACTACTCTGTTGCTGTAGCCTGGACATGGCCTGCTCGAGGTTAGAAAATTGATTAATGAGCCGCTGCCGGTAGGCTTCCACCTTTTCCTCCATGGTTACAACTCTTTTTTTATACTCGTCGATATTACTTTGAAGGGACTCCCCTGTCTGTGTAAAAAGGCCGTTAAATGTATCTGAAGATTCTTCCCAATATTTAGCGATTTGGCCGGCAATACCTCGTATAAAGGTAAATGAGCCAGTTCCGGAAGAAGCTTCAATGGAAAGCCCCATGGAGTCGCCTTCGCTGCTGGTTAAGACTTCGCCGGAACGTTGGCCGTCTACCATATTAAAACCGGCACCGGACAGGCTGTCGAATTTGTTATTATCAGCGTCTATTTCATAAATGCCTGTTTTGGTATCTTTGGTGAAACGGCCCATGGAGTGAGCGGGGTTATCAGAAAATCCGGAATTAATAAATAACCGGCGTACGCCCTCAAAATCAAGTTTTAAGGCTTTATCGAGCTTTTCATCGTCTATGCTCACTGTGCCGTCCAGACCTTGTGAAGAAATACCTATGGTGGCCGCACTGCTGTAGTTTGTGCTGGCTGACAGTTGATCTATAACGCTGGTAAGCATGCTCCTTAGATCACTTTTAATTCGCAAAATGGTGGAATCTCCCGCAAAGGGACCTTTGGATTTAATTTCCTGCTTGGCATTAGGGTCTGCGTCTGTGGTGTCGCTAAGATTTACCCTTGATTTTTCGTTTAAAAAACTAATGATTCCGTTATAGCCATCAATAAAAGACTGGATCTTCTCTTTTATTCCGGAGATGTCGCGGCTAAGCTCTACATCTACTATTTTACCCAGTTCTGCTTTATGAAGTTCAAATACGGTGCCGGTTACAACTGTATCATTCTTATTGCTGTCAGATGCTACAGAAAGGCCATCAATATTAAAAAAGGCCTTTTTACCTTCTGTAAGTACATTGTTAAAAACATTCTGCACCTTCCCCTGGCTGCCGGCGGGTGTAAGCTGCATAGTGGAGCCGGAGGCGTTTAAATCATTAAAGCTCATTTCCAGGGTCATTTCCTGGACTCCGCCGGATGTATCAGTAATTATAATCTCACCAGAGGAGTTAAGGCTGACATCTACAGTGGCGCCGTTTCCCTCAAAAATGGTCTTAGTTTGATTAAGAAGATCCTGGATTGTACTGGCCGCGCCTAAAATCAGGTTGCCGCCAACGGCTATTCCATTGGCATCGGTACCCACTATCTGGATTTCATCTCCAGCGTCCACGTCAGAGTTTATGCCGATACCGGAAAAAACATCTGTGAGAAGCGTGGTGCTAGCCGCTGCCCCAACAGTTTCAAGGCGGAAGTTAAAGTCTGATTGAACCCTTTGCTGGTAGCTGATGATATCCAGACCACCGGCATCGAGGATATTGACACCGCCTGTATCTTTAATTGAAAAGCTCTGGGTGCCCTCATCTACGGCACTAAGAACCAGTCGGTAATCATCGGCGCCTAAGCTTATAATAGAGGCCTTTGCACCGGAACCATCAGCAGCGTTAATTTTAGCCACTATGTCTTTTAGTGTGTCATTGGCGTCAACTTGTATCTCAATTGCAGTTTTAGTAGGGTCATTTTCAATAGTTTCTTTAGTAGTTGATATTTCGAATTTACCGGCAAAACCAAAAGCCTGTACCGTGGATGTAAAAGCTTTGGAGGTAACCTTCCAGGAGGTAGCCAGGCTTTCGACTTCTACTTGATAGGAACCTGGTATTGCGTCTTCCGTGCCGGAAACAGTAACATTCTCCTCGTCAGAACTCTTGCTGTTGAAAAGATTAAAGGCTTCAACTTTGCTGAAGCCTTCGGCAGTTGAAGCAAATTCTGATATTTGGCTTTTTAATTGATTGAAAGCATCAAGTTTGACTTCATAGGATTTTTGTCTGTTTTCCAGACGAGAGACTTTGAGACGTTCAAGGTCTGTTAAGCCATCTATAATGGCGTTGGTATCCAGCCCTGAGGCTAAACCGCCAACTGACAGTGATTCCATTTCATTCTCCAATCGTTTGGAAATTCCAGAGCAGGCACTATTTCTATATCGACAGGTTTATTAATATCCTTTACCTTTTTCTTGAACTCCTTGTTGAGCGTCATAACTCGTGACATCATGACCAAATCAGTGGTCATTATTGACAAAAAGAGGGTAAAAAATGTCAAAAGTCACGAATAGTGACTTTTTCTGTCACTATTATTGACGACCCCTTGAAAAATGAGTAAAAATGGTCCTTTAGATTGGAATGGGATTTGCTTTTTTAAAAAGTTGTTGTGTGACAATACAAAGGAGGGGTAAATGTCATTTGATGGCACCGATGAATCTTTAAAACTCTACCTGGAAGACATCCGTAAAACAAGCCCTGTCGACAGGCAGGAAGAGCATACGCTCTTTTGTTTGTGCCGCAAGGGCAGCCGCAAGGCGCGTGCCACTCTTATACAAGCCAATATGCGTTTTGTTTTAAAAGTGGCTCTTCAGTACCGGGGCTGTCCTATTTCTTTACCCGATCTTGTCAGTGAGGGGGCCATGGGTCTCATCAGGGCTATTGAGAGCTTTGACCATTCCCGCGGTCTCAAGTTTATCTCTTATGCTGTCTGGTGGATCAAAGCCTACATTACACGTGCTATAAATGAGCAGGGCTCCATAATCCGTTTGCCTGCCAATCAGCATCTCAGAGTGCGCCGAGCCCTTAAAGAAAAGAAAAACGGCCAGGAGCTGGACGACGATATCCGTGAGCTTATTCAGCTGGGCGAGCGCGGTGTTTCATTCGACTCTCCCTTAAAAGCCGATTCCAAAACTACTTATTCAGACATCCTGCCTGATCGCACCACCGCCGGCCCCGAGGCTGAAACTGAGATGCAGTCAGTGGCCTGTATGGCCCGCGATCTACTCTCTGAGCTACCCGAGCGTGAGGCTCGTGTTCTAAAAGGTCTTTTTGGCATAAACCACGAGGCCCCACAAACACTCCGTGAGGTAGGTGAGAGCTTAAATGTCTCCCATGAGCGTGTTCGTCAGCTCAGGGACCAAGCCCTAAAGCGTATCCGCCGCAGCTGTAAAAGGGACATTTTACGCGAAAAATTTGACGGTTTTTTAGCCGCAGCCGTGTAAATGCCCATTTTCATGTACAGACGCACGGCCGTGCGTCTGTACATGATTACAGGTGGTATAAGTCCCCGTATTTCTTTTTTAGATAGTTAACGAAGTAGCCAACATCGGGTTTTTGCCCGGTGGCATTCTTTATTAATTCAGGTGCTGAATATCGGCGCCCATGTTGATGAACCTTTTCCTGCAGCCATTTACGCAGAGGGTGGAAGTTTCCCGATGAAATCTGGCTTTCCAGGCCGGGTATATCATGGCCGGCGGCATCAAAGAGCTGGGCGCCATAAACATTTCCCAGGCTGTAAGTGGGGAAATACCCAAAAAGCCCCGCGCTCCAGTGGACGTCCTGCATGTAACCGTTGCTGGCGCTGTCAGGTTTAATACCCAGCAGATGTTCCATTTTGTTTTCCCATTCGGCCTCAAGGTCTTTAAAATTAAGATCTCGATTAAATAAAGCGGTTTCGAGCTCAAAACGAAGGATAATATGAAGGTTATAGGTCACCTCATCGGCTTCTACCCGGATAAGGGAGGGTAAAACTGTGTTTATGGCAGCGTAGAACTGGGGTAGGGATATGTTTTGCAACTGAGAGGGGAAGGTTTCTTTGAGTAAGGGAAAATAATGTTCCCAGAAACCAATGCTTCTACCTACCTGATTTTCCCACAAACGGGATTGGGATTCGTGAATACCAAGGGACACAGCCTCTGCCAGGGGTGTGCCGAAGTTTTGGGGAGCAAAACCCTGTTCATAAAGCCCGTGACCGCCCTCGTGGATAATGCCGAACAAGGAACTAAGAGGGTTCCGGGCGTTGTAACGGGTGGTAAGACGTACATCTGTAGGGGCAACACCTTCGGTAAAAGGGTGCGCGGATGTATCCAGCCTGCCAGCCTTCAGATTAAAAGTAATGTCGTTTAAAACCTGACGTCCGAAAGCCTCCTGAGCGGCAATTGGATAATCTCTTTGTAGAAAATCAGAGGCAGGTTTATGCTGAGAAAGCACGATTTTATACAATAATGGAGTAATTGCCTTTTTAAGGTCATCAAGCATGGACGCAACTTCAGAAAGCTCAGTTTCTGGCTCATATTTGTCCATCATGGCTTCATAAGGTGACTTTTTATATCCCAGACATTCGGCCTCCTGCAGCCTGAGGTCAACGATTTTTTCCAGCCATACATTAAAGCCGGCCGCGTCATTCCTGGGCCTGGCCTCTGACCAGGCCTGTTGGGTCAGAGACGTAGTGCGGGCGATGGCCTCGGTAAGAGAGGGGGGGATCTTCTGAAGCTTTTCCCTGTCTCTTTTTAAAGCCTGGACTACGGCTGCCTGTTCGGGACTTTCATCCTGGGCTTCACAGGCAGAAATTGCTTCCCCAAGCTGGGGGGCGCAGTATTTTTCCTGAATAACCTTGGAAATACTGGCCAGGGCTTCGGCCCTACTCTCCCCCCCGCGGGATGGCATCATTACCTCCTGATCCCACCCTAAAAGAGCCGCCGCTGAGCGCAGCGCGTAAATTTCCCTGGATAAAGTGAGTAGTTGCTTATAATTTTCAGTCATTTTGGCACCCCTTAGTATAAAAATTCTGCTCACATATATTAGATTGGATCCGCCTTGGGCGGATACATTCTAATAAACTGATGGAGCATATCCCAACATTGTGAGAATGCTCATTAGACATTATATATTATTCTAATAACCAGTATTTGTCCATATCTCCCGTTTACGGATGCGGCCCTCACCCCTCATGTTTGTCGATAAAGCTTTTATTCTCAGAATGTCCGGGCAATTATTTCTGTCTATATTTGCTCTAGCTTATGATAAACGCAGACATATTGTAAGCCTCTGGAGGTAAACTTGAGACTGGCACTTATACAAATAACAGGCACCTGTGCTGAAAAAGGCGCTTTCTCCAGACTTATGCAGTTGCTGGAGCGTGGTGCCGGTGCCGGCGCTCAGGTGCTGGTATTGCCCGAGCTGTTTTTGCACCCTTACTTCTGCAGGCAGCAGGAGGCCTCATTTTTTAGTCTTGCCCATGATTTGGAAACTGAGGAAATAAAGCAACTGAAGTCGTTTGCGGCTGAAAAAAATGTAGCGCTTGTTGTACCCTGGTTTGAAAAAAGAGCCCGGGGCCTGTATCATAATTCCGCAGCTTTAATAGGCGTCGACGGTTCTATACAGGGTGTATACCGCAAGATGCACATACCCGATGACCCGGGTTTTTATGAAAAGTACTATTTTACACCAGGTGATCTGGGCTATCAGGTATTTGAGACACCCTTTGGCCGCCTGGGTATACTTATCTGCTGGGACCAATGGTTCCCTGAGGCGGCCCGGGCCTGTGCGCTTAAGGGCTGCGATGTTTTAGTGTATCCTACAGCCATAGCTTGGGACCAAAAGGAGCTTGAGTCATTAATTCCAGAAGATCAGGTCATTCTTAAAAATCAACAGGTGGAAGCCTGGCGCACTATCCAGCGTTCTCATGCCATAGCTAATGGTATGTATGTGGCCGCCGTTAACCGTGTGGGTACGGAGGGTCATCTGGATTTCTGGGGCTCCTCTTTTGCCTGCGGACCTTATGGGGAAGTTATAGGCGATATGGGTGAGACTGAAGAGGGCTTTTATATAGTGGACTGTGACCTTAACGCTATCGAGCGTGTCCGGCATACGTGGCCCTTTTTAAGGGACCGGAGGCCAGAGAGTTATGATATACTGGGAAAATTCTATGAATGAATCTATTTATAACTTACCTCCAGAATGGGCGCCCCAGCGTGCTTTATGGCTGGCCTGGCCTCACAACAATGACACCTGGGGGCCTGTTAAAAAAGAGGTTAGGGAAGTATATGTCCGGGTCTGCCGGGCGGTTTGCCGTTTTCAGGATTTATATCTTATTACCCGTAACAAAGTTGAGCTGTTAATAAATAATCCCGAACTGGGTAAGCTGGAGTCTCCCTGGTTTCATATTGTGGAATATACCACTGACGATTGCTGGTTGCGGGATTGCGGTGGTCTTACTATACAGGTACAGGGTGGCTTAAACGCCATGTTAAATTTCAAATTTAATTCCTGGGGTGGTAAGTACCCCCCCTGGGACAGTGATGATGCTGTTCCGTTAAAAATGGCCTGGGAGCACGATCTGCCGGTTATAGAGGTGGACTATGTGCTGGAGGGCGGCGCTCTGGATGTTAACGGGCGTGGCCATTGTCTGGTTTCCGAATCGTGTCTGCTGGACCCCCGCCGTAACCAGGCGCAAACCCGCGAGAGTGCTTCGGAGCTTCTGGGGGAATACCTGGGTGTTACAACCCCCCTGTGGCTGGCGGGCTCTATCGCGGGCGATGACACCGACGGCCATGTGGATGAAACTGCCAGGTTTGTCAATGAACATACAATCTTCCGAGGTCGTGAGAACAATAAAGCCGACGACAATTATGGGGTACTTAAAGATAACGGCGCCCGTATAAGCGCTTACTGCAAGTGGCTTAATTTTGAAGTGGTAGATATCCCCATGCCGCCGCCCATTGTGGTGGCGGGTTTAAGAACTCCGGCCTCCTATCTTAATTTTTTAATAATAAACGGCGCTGTGCTGGTGCCCTCTTTTGAGGTACCCAATGAGGACCGCGTGTTTGCCATATTTGAAAAGTACTTTCCCGGCAGGGTAATTGTACCCATACCCTGCAGGGCACTAACCTACGGCCAGGGGGGGCTGCACTGCATAAGCATGCAAGTGGCTGCCTAAACGATACTACCCAGTACGCATATATCCCGTAAGCAGAAACCGTCATCACAATTTTATCAGTATGGTCTGGGCTTTTTTCTGGTATGTGTTTACTTCGGTAATAATAGCGGTTGTTATTAATGAGCCGGAGAAGACCAGGCTAATTGAAATTACTATGGGGTCAGAGCTTATTGCACCTCATTCT
Source organism: uncultured Bifidobacteriales bacterium (assembly GCA_964603925.1). GTDB lineage: Bacteria > Fibrobacterota > Fibrobacteria > UBA11236 > JADFYW01 > CAZRWX01. The sequence goes on from CAZRWX010000007.1 coordinate 37,690, forward strand.
TTGCATTGGGAGGTGGGTAATGCATTATCTGCAATGCTAAAACGTGGCAGGTTAACTCTGAAAGAGGCTGCTAAAGCTGTTCTTGAATATGATAAAATTCCAGTTCGTTTTGTTGATATTGATTTAAGTGAAGGTCTCAAGGTAGCATCTAAATTTAATATATATGCATATGACGCATATTTTCTTATAGCTGCTGTACGGCACCATTCCCCAATATTATCATTGGATAAAGGGCTGATGGCTTCAGCAAAAAAGCATCACATCAGGGTATTGGAGGTTTAAGATGACAATTTTTACCTATTCTCAGGCCAGGCAGAATTTTGCTTCAGTTTTAGATATTGCCAGTCGTGAGGGTTCGGTTAAAATACGCCGAAAGGATGGCCGCATATTTTCCCTGTCTCCAGAGGAGCCTTCTAAAAAGTCTCCACTTGACATCAGAGGTGTAAACACCAAAGCTACTACCACGGATATTCTTTTCGCTATTCGGGAATCCCGTAATCGTTAGAATTTCAGGCTGAGCTGTCCAGGCTATCGAGTATTACAGGCATTCAAGTTTCCTAAAACTTAAAATCCGCTATGCGGCTTGTATTAATTTATGTTATTAGTTTAGTACTCAGATAAAGGCCGGTATTATAAAGTTTGCAATGGGTTTACGATGATCATAAAGGTTAATAAGTAGCCTGAGGGGCGCACCTTCTTAATAATTATATTATGAACAATCCCTGTATTACAGGTATATGATTAAAATTAGAAAAGCCAAATCCACACTTACTGCTATGGAAGTTAACCATGGCGATGTCATTCAATTCTGTTTGCTAAATGGCACTGTTACCAGTATTCAATTAATCACTACCCAGGCAGAAATTATGCATACTACTCTGGGTTCCCCAGGGTCAGAGGAGGATTCAGCTACCACCATCTATAAATTCTGGGCCGCCTTCCTTATTAATGGCCAGACTGTCAAGCTGGAGCGGCAGGTGGGCACCCAGCAAAGCTTTTATGAGCCCTGGGTTATAGAGGGGGTGCGCATCTGGCTGGATGCCGTAGACGCTATCTTTGATTTTATGAATGAGACCCACTCTCCCTGCCGCTTACAGGAGAACTGCAGTCATGATATGCCCCCCAGGCGGCAGGCGCGTCTGGCTCTGCAGGATGCCTCCATATCCATTTGCCCGGGCCCTATGCTGCCCTGGTGCCCTCTGCCCGAGGGGGGCATTAAGATTGAGAACTGTTATCGCGGGGAGGACTGCTGGCTGGGTGCCTACGATGGTGCCTCCGCTCATGGCGGGCTGGACATAAACCACCCCAAAGGTACTCCACTGTCCGCGCCAATTGCATTGGATGACCACTTCCTCTACAACTCCACGGAAATGAATAATAATAATAACCGCTGGCGGGGCATACGTCGCTGGTCCGATGGGTCCACGTGGATGCTGACCACCTGCCACATGGTTAACTTGACTGTGCCGGAACATCAACCCTTACAGGCTGGTGTACAGTATGCTGTTGGTGCCGGTGTATGGGTAGGCGGGCATGAACACACCCATTTTGGTTTTGCTGTATTTGATTACGGCGAGCTTATCCGGCTTGACCCGTGGATATTGTTCTGGCAGATGTATAGGGATTATTTAAAATGACCTGATTTTAAAACCGTTACAGATCAATGGCTCCCGTAATTAAATATTAGTTCTTTGTATGTCTACCCAATTGTTATATAATTATTACATCCTGAATGAAGACTAGATGGCTTATAAAGCGCTTTATGCGTCTGCTACCCCAAAAAAGGAGCGCTGTTAGGGCTATTGGTTCAGGGGACAGCATTGGATATATCTTTTCGGGCACTTATGGTGATTTTGTACAAATTTTAAACACTCTTTGGGCATTATATAATCTTTTTCCTCAGACATCCATTTTCCTGGTTGCGCCCCCTCATCTAACCCGGGCATTTAAAGATTTTCTACCTCCAGGTGTTATTGTAAATAGCCCAGGTTCCCTGGTTTTACGCATATTAAAGCCCTATGACATTCTACTTACAAATACTATAAGTGTTTTTAGAATAAGATTTGAAGTCTTGGCTTATTTTTGCGGACGCCGTACACTGGGGTTTTGTTATGGAGATGAAACCGGGCGCAGGGCCTTCTCATTTAGCTTGCGCTTAAAAGGTACACAAAAAAATTTTTCTGATCTTAATCTTAAACTCCTGGATTATATAAATATAGACCACCATTCAAATTGGGCAGATGCAAATGAATGTAAGGTTCAAACTCTCCCGGCAACGGACCATGATAACACTGTTCTATTAAATAATACTTCTGTGCATAGTGTACTTTTTCATATTGGGAGTGTTAATTTAAAAAACAATCTTGGGCAGAAACTTTATAAACAAATCATTTTTGACATAATTAGCATGCTAAAAAGAAGATATTCCCATGTGCATTTAGTTTCCGGGCCTGGCGATGAGTATATTGCCGAGCAATTAAAGTCTGATTTACATTTAACAGTGAACGTGTACACATTAGGTGAATTGCGGGGGTATATTTTAAACTTTAAGGGCCACATTCTCTGTTTTGACAGCTTTATGGCACATTTCTGTTTTTTCTTAAACAGGCATGCTATAGTAATACACCGGGAAGCCGTTCCCAGTGGTTACCACTGTTCGCCCACTCACAGTCAAATTATTCTTAAATCCGAAAATGATTGGTCACTTGAGGACCTGGAAACTCTTCTGCTTCCTGAGCGTTGAATGTTGAATTATATCCTTAACAGAACAAACTGCCAAAAAGCAGGATCCGCGTGTGTTTTAGTACAGGCCGATGTTAATGTCTGATGAGCATTCCCACATCCTTCGATACTTCGGCAAGCTCAGTACTCAGGATGAGTGGGGGATATGCTTCATCAGCTAATTAGAATGTAAATCCCGCTTGACGGGAATTACATTCTAATTAAACATTGAGCTTAATTCTGTGTATATGATAACCAGAACAAGGAAAATACCGAAAGAAAATGCGCTGAAACCGAATATGCGGATAGCCACATACATCCGCCTCCCAGTTTTGGGCTTTTCGAGCTTTTGCAGTTCACCCGAAGCGGCCAGCCGGTCGTACTCCAGGGGGTGTTCTTCTTTGAACTCCTCTTCAGATATATTACCTGAAAAAATGACAGGATCCATGGGGAATTTGGAGGGGCGGAGGTGTACATTAAAGAAATGGACCAGAAAAATAATGCAGGCGGCCAGCAGGGCCTCAATGGAGTGAATAACTGTTGCGACATTGAACATCCAGCCCGGCATAAACAGGGAGAAGAAGCTGGGAAACCACAACAACAGTCCTGATGAGCCTATTACGGCAACACCCCAGAATTCTCCCCAGTAGTCAGCCTTGTCCCAGTAGGTCCAGCGATCGAAGCGGGGTCGGGGGCCTAAGAACAGGAACCAGCGAAAGTGATTATAAAGGTCCTGGAAATCCTTGGGCCTGGGCAGCATGGAATTAGGACCAAACATGGCTTCCCAGGAAAATTTCACCTTCATTTTGCGGAAGTTTAAAATTAACCCTCCAAAATGCAATAATACATAGACCAGGGTAAGAACTGCGCAAACCCGGTGTAAAAAGCCAGCAGTGTGATAGCCCCCTATAAAGTGCATGAACTCCTGTGCCCAGCCCGAATTAGAATACTTTAGTGGAAGGCCTGTAGCTGCCAGCCCTAAAAAACTTATAACTACAAGTAAATGTGTGACCTGGTGCCAGATTGAATAACGCTGGAAATATCTACCGGGGCCATGTTTGCTGGTAGAGGAATGTTTACTGCGGGATGTAACCTTTTGAACGCTTTCACGGAAAAACCACAGCAGTGTATGCAGCATAAAAAATACAAGCGTGCTTACCAGCAGGGTGGTCATTATTGCCCAGGGCCAGAAAACTAATGGGTAATTGGCCCTGTCCTTATAATCTGCGTGGGCAAAATAGCCGGCAAAATTTTTGTTGGAGTTAGTGTGACATTTAGCGCAGGTGGCTACAATATTACTGCTGTGGATACTGGAGGTACTGTCTGATGCCGGCAGTATATTATGGGCGCTATGGCAGTCTGAGCATCTGGCTGTTTTTGTGGGGCCAAATTTGGTGACCTTGCCATGGTAAGTTGAAAAATAGGTTTTTGCTGTTTTTGGATGGCAGCTGCCACACTGCTCCAAAATATTTACCCGGAAATTGTCTTTGTCCGTACGCATTATGGTGTGGGAAGAATGGCAGATATTGCAGGCAGGAAGGGTCTTGCCCTGATTTGTATT
>CAZRWX010000008.1:0-41732 GCA_964603925.1 uncultured Bifidobacteriales bacterium
GTAAAGTGTCCCAGGTGTCATGGGGTTTGGCAAATGATGTACTTAGCAGAAATACAGTTGTCAGAATAATCTTGAAAATTTTCATTCGTTATTTACTCCTTGTAAAATTACTCTAATTAGTTCGTGTTTAGCGTAACCAAAAATGTCTCCTTCGACTCCGCTCAGGATGACATTTTATAGGTGTTATCGCCGTCACCCCTTCGACTGCCAATCCCCCACCATACTTCGACTACCAGTTGGCAAGCCAACTGGTAGTCGAAGTATGGGGTGAATTTTTAGTACTATTATAAACATATACTAAATAGCCTTCAAATAACTCTCCTCGTTGGGGAATTTTTTACCCATGGTTAAATTGTCCATTGGGCATACACTTACACATATGCCGCAGCCGATACAGCTGGAATTCCTGTTGTTAACACTTTCACCTTTTAAAGCGAATTTCATAACATCAATACCCATTTGGCAGTAGCGGCTGCACTCTCCGCACGCTATGCACCTGTCAGCGGGTTTTATACGGAATTTGCTGTACCAGGCGGAAAGTACCCTCATATAATGGGCCAGGGGGCACAGGTAGCGGCACCAGATACGGCCGCCGAAAAAGAAGTAGGTGCCCACACCGATAGCGGATGCCAACCAAAAATCCACTATGTACACATAGGTTTTTATATACCAGGGACCGGCGCCTTTACCACCATGAAACAGGAAGTAGGCCAGGGCTGTTACCACTGCCAGAGCCAGTATCACCCACATTACGGGCTTTTCTATCCTGCGGGAATCCTCGCCCCTGGGGGCATAGTGGCGGAATTTGTCCCCCATTGTCTCTGCCAGGCACCCGCAGCCGCATACCCAGGAACAAAAGCGTTTACCGTGCCAGTATACTACTATGGGGATTATGACAAAGGTTGCCAGAGCGCAAAGGGCCAGCCAGATAAGGGGCGGACTGTAAAAAAAAGCTTCGTATAAAAGCGGGAAGGGGAGAATTATGCCGTAAAAGCGCCAGTAATGATTGGGGTCAAAATTGCTGATGATAAATTCCGGTATTATAAACAGGAGAAAGGCCTGGGAGAACATCACTACTAAAAAGTGCGCTGTTTGATAGTTTTTTATTCGCGGGTAACTGCGCCAGCGTCTTAAGGCGGGGATACCAAAGCCTAGGACCAGTGCCGTATATATAAAGCCTTTGGCAATCCCTGGTTTAAGCCAGTGGGGGAGTACCTCCCAGGATTTACCCAATATGCTGAAGGGGAACTCCTTGAGAGAGTCTGCGCCCCCCCATTTAAAGAAGGCGTAACAAAGCCATACTATACCGGTTACTGCCAGTAATTTAAGCGCTCTGCCTGTTCCCCATTCATTTTCGAATGTAACGCCCGCTTTGCTCAGGAGGGCACGAGGCGGCTGAGCACCCGCCAGTACAAATATATGGGAGGCCGGTACTTTAGTGAAACCGTCATTTGTTTTAAGTGTTACTTCAGTTTCGGAGATTGACTCAGGTGTTGTGTTGTAGTAAGCGCTGATAATGCCGGCATTAATATTGGCTTCAATTTCCTGTCGATTTTCCGGGGTAACCCGGAAGAAGGCCTCCTGCCTGTAGGATATGGAAACCTTGGCGCTGTTTGCGGCCAGGGCATTTGCCGCTTCAACGGCACTGTTGCCTCCGCCTATAACCATTACATCCTTACCCGCGTAACTATGAGGGTCCAGGAGTGCGTGTTTAACGCAATCAGAATTCTCGCCCGGGATTTTAAGTTTACGGGGGTTGCCTCTTTTACCTATGGTGAGAATTAATGCACCGCACTTGTAGCTGTCTCCAGATTTCGTTTCTACTACATGGGTGTTGCCTTTTAAGAAAGTACCGGTGAGTTCCTGGCCATATTTAATGTTAAGTTCCTCATCCTGTGCCTGCTGCCTCCATTTATCCACCAACTCTTCTTTGGTGCAGTTGTCTATCCACAACTTGCTTTGCAGAACCAGCTTTTCGTTACGTGCCCATATTTTTTTGCCCACTGGGAAGCTTTCTACAGTGTTTGCGAATTTGTCTTTTTCAAGAATTATATAACTCAGGCTTTTGTTTTTGGCCTCCATAGCGGCCGCTATGCCTGCGGGCCCCGAACCGCAGATCACCAGGTCAAAGTCCCATTCTGATTTTTTTTTGTCCTGTAACTTTGCTGCAGCTGCTTTTGCCGCGCTGTAACCATCCCGGATGGATGTTTTTAATGTGGGCATTCCAGCCAGATCTCCGGCTATATATACACCAGGTCTGGCGCTTTCATGGTTTTTTTTGACCAGGGGGCGCTGGTCCTGAGTGAAAATATCTGAAATGAAAGGTATCTTAAATTTCATTATCACCCTTTGCTAAAAAACATTCTGATTATTATTAATCCAATTTAATAAAGTCTGCCTGGCAGGGCGCAAATCATTAATTAAATCGATTTTTAATTTTAAAAGGTCATCTTTAAAATCAACATCATATGTTTGCTCCAGCCAGGCAACACTTCTGCCGGCTTTTTCACAAGACTGGCCAAGAGCAGAGCCCAGGCTGGGTTTGCTCCAGGGTAAGTTTGTAATATCCGGCCAGGGGTTGTTTGAGCCCATAAGGGTTACACCTCCATCTCTGGCGGGTCCAAGTACTACATCATTCACTTGAAGCACGGAAATGGCATTGTTATAAAATTTCTGATTTAAAAATGGGGCATCAGTGCCAATAAAAATATTGGAGTTTGAGCCGGATGCTCTAGCTTTTTTATCAACATCCATCAGTCTTTCACCGAGGCAGCTGTTTATCTGAGGTATTACAGTATGAGGTGTATTAATAAGTAGCTGAGCCCACTTTGTATTTTCTTCCATTTCCGGTGATAGTATTACCTCACCCGGCCATGAAACAGCATCTTCAAGAGCACATTCTAACAAAAGGTTTGCAGCCTCAAAAGCGGCGCCTGTGCCTATCTCGGAGGCCAGGCGCTGCTTGCCGTAATTCAGTGCAGGGCGTTTACAGAATATGACCAGAGCAGGATATTGTATCACAAAGACATATGTATGATTTAGTAATTACTGTAATTTGTAAGTGTCTTAACGTAATTGGCTCTTTCGAATATGCTGTCGCCCGTAATACGGTTATAGCTCATGAGGCCGACGATTTCGTTGACAGACTTATACTCACGCTTATCCAGCCAGGCATTTAAACTCTCCAGTGTTTTGGTGACCCAGTCAGCCTTCTTTTCTAATAGAACGGAGGCTACCTGGCCGACCTTAGCGCCCGCCATCAGCATTTTAATTAAATCGTCTGAGGAATGGATACCTGTGCTGGCTGCTAAATCCAGGGAAAGATGATGAGACAATATGGCTATCCAGCGCATGGGCAAGAACTTGTCCTGAGGTGAACTAAGTACATTGCGCGGCTCTACGGTAAGTTCGTTTAAGTCTATATCGGGCTGATAGTAACGGTTGAACAGCACCAGGGCGTCTGCGCCCGCTTTAGTAAGGTTGGCGCCCATATTACTGAGAGAGCTGAAAAACGGGCTGAGTTTAACGGCCACAGGTATGGAAATGGTGCTTTTTACCGCTTTTACAACGTCAATGTATCTTTTCTCTATGTCCGCGCTGCTGATATCCGGGCTGGTGGGGATATAATAAACATTGAGCTCCAGCCCGCTAGCGCCGGCAGATTCCATGTCTTTGGCAAAGCTTGTCCAACCGCTCTTGGACACACCGTTTAAGCTTGCGATAATGGGAATTTCTGCGGCCTTCCTGGCCTGGCGGATATGATCCAGGTACTCTTCTGAGCCAAGGTTATACTCATCGTGACTGGGGAAAAAACTTGTGGCCTCTGCATTACTGTCTGTGCCGGCGGTCAGGAAGTAGTCGAGTTCATCTGACTCGCTTTGGAGCTGTTCTTCGAATAGAGAATAAAGTACGATGGCGCCGGCGCCGGCATCTTCAAGTTTTTTAATGCCGTCCAAGGTCTTGGAAAGAGGAGAAGCAGCGGCTACAATCGGATTCTTCAGTTTCAAGTTCATATAATGAGTGGTTAAATCAGCCATATTTATTCTCCTTGTGATTGGTTCTAAAAAAGTGTTTAAAATTTTATTCTCTAATTGGTTTATGTCTGTTTTTTTGAACAAACCTTACGCTATTTTATGCAATTTTGGGTTTAATCTATTAAAATTCCGATATTTTTGCCGGTATTAACTTTCTGAAATTGCGTTATTGACATGATTTCTCAGCCTAAGGCCACGTCTAAAGTCATCATAACACCCGATGCAAAACCAAGCATGGCGTCCATCATGGTTTTATTGGTTGTTTTAAAAAAGAAGACTACGGCTGAACCCATAGCGGTGACAAACCAGGTAAAACCGGTGGCCATTAAGGCCATAATAACGGGACTTTGGGATTCAAACCAATCTAGGAACACTTTTCAGTCCTTATAAATAAGAATTCAGAGCCTGCAAAAATTATAATAGATAGGTACAAAAAAACGATAGAGCGTTTCTAAAAAAGTGATTTTTTATTCCCAGTGTTCTAAAGGTATGATGATTTTTTTATCCTCCCAGGACAGCTTTTTTTCCGCTTTAAGCCTCATTAGCAGCCTGGAGAGAGTTTCTGGTTTGGTGCGGATAGCGGCGGCTACGTCCTTTTTTGATATAGATATGTTTATGGTTTCTTTGCGGCCATATTGCTCTTCCAGAAATAAAAATAAGCGCTCTTCTACGTCATGGGAACTGAGGTAATTTATCTGATTTGTAAGGTAACGTACCTTTTTCATCATCATTCCCAGGAAATCCGATCGGAAGGCGGCGTCATTCAACAGGGCCGTAAACTGATGCTTGGGGATTATATATACATGGCTGGTAGCCAGTGCCAGAGCGCTTACAGGGTAATGGGATTTTTCAAATAAAATGGCCTCAGCAAACATTTCACCTGTTTTTACGAGCTTTATTACGATTTCTCTGCCATCCGGCGCTATTTTGTAAAGCTGAATACTGCCGGATATTAATATAAAAACAGAAAGACCCGCATCCCCTTCATTAAACAGAGATTGCTTTTTGGTATAATTTTTTGAAAGGCAAATTTCAGCAAGAGCGGACAAATTATGAGGGGATATGTTTTCAAAGAAGCCCACCTGAGCCAAAATTTCCTTTTTGTCCACTGTTTTCTTTGCCATAACCGCAAATAATAATTCAACACACACCTGAATGGGATAATGCCCGATGAACATTTTCACAAATGTGAGAGCTGATGAGCGTTTCCAACGCTAATCAGACACGCTCCATGTGTAGATTAAAGCTTGCTTTAATCTACTGAGTAGAATGGGCATTGCCCATTCTAACGGTTTATTAGAACGTAAAACTAACTTTTCGTTCTAATAATGACTTATCCTTGATTCAAGTCAATGTTTGATGGGCATATTTGGTCTACATTATTAATAGAAACAAAAATGATGGTTTCAACTAGTCTTTAACAGGATAAATAATTATGAAACGCAAAATCATCACCATAGACGAAGATAAATGTACGGGCTGCGGGGAATGTATCCCCAATTGTCCGGAGGGTGCCCTGCAGATTATTGATGATAAAGCCAGGCTGGTAAGTGACCTTTCCTGCGATGGTTTGGGTGCTTGCATTGGTCACTGCCCAGAGGGTGCTATCACAATTGAGGAAAGGGAGGCCGAAGCCTATAATGAGGCCAAGGTCATGGAAAATATTGTCAAACAGGGTGATAATACCATCAAGGCCCATCTCCACCATTTAAAAGACCATAATCAAACCGACTTTCTCAACCAGGCTTACGCTTACTTAAAAGAACACAATATCAATATTAAAGAAAAGGAGAACCAAACCATGAATAATTCACATCATTGCGCCTGCCCCGGGTCTGCCACTCAAGATTTCGCTGTCAAAGAGTCTCAAAATGAAAATTCTGGAGGCAAAAGGCCTGCTCAATTAACTCACTGGCCAATTCAGATGCATCTTATATCCCCCCATGCCCCACATTATCAGGGCTCAGATCTCTTACTGTCTGCGGATTGTGTGGCACATTCTCTTGGCGATTTCCATAAAGACCATTTAGCCGGCAAAACTCTCGTCATAGCCTGCCCTAAACTCGATACAGAGCAGCAGATATATTCCGAAAAACTCACTGCCCTTATTGATGAAGCTAAAATTAATACCCTTACGGTAATGATTATGCAGGTGCCCTGCTGCGGTGGCTTGCTTATGATGGCACAGGAGGCAGCTGCCAATGCCACAAGAAAAATCCCTATAAAAAAGCTGGTTGTTAGTTTACAGGGGGAAATCCTTCAGGAAGAATGGGTGTAGCAGGAATGATGTGTATTAAATCTTTATTTCATCCAGCCGGAGGTACACTATGGCCGTTAATAAATGTCCAGGGATGAACCCCAGTTTCTGGCTGCCAAAAGATGTTAAAGAAGGCAAATGTCCATCTTGCGGTTCTGTGGTGGAATTCTGGAAGGATGACGTAAAAAGGAAATGCGCCAGCTGTAAAAAAACCATGTTTAATCCCAATCTTGGTAATCTGTGCCTTACGTACTGTGATAAAGCGGTAGATTGTCTGGGGAATATGGACATTGCGGAGTGGAAAAAACAAACAGCGGATAAGAATCAGGGGTCATAAAAAAGTCCAAATGGTGGCAGGCTCTTTTTAGAAAATTGTGATATTAGCGAAATTCAAATTGTCTAGATCGAATTTTGGCCACGGTATAACGTTGTCACCTGTTTATTAATTTTGCTAAAAAAGATTTAGAGTTAAATTTATAGTAGCGTTACTGTTAAACAGGATATTTGTTAATCAAGGCAGGTAGGTTATGAACCGGTTTCACATTTCTCGGTTTGTCATGTCAGCGGCTCTCATTTCTCTCTTGGGAGCGTGTTCGAGTGTATTCCATAAAGGCCCGGTCGATCAGGCAGCATTACAGGAGCAAAGGCTCGATCACCTCACACAGTTCAGCATGCTTATTGGGGAGTCTCAATATGCACCGGCATTAAAAATGCTTGCAGACGATGAACGACATAATTTTTTCGATGAAGACGGTACCCTGTCATGGTCCACAAAAGAAAGGCTCAGTTCCATCCGTCTTTCTACCCTTCTAAATGATCCATCCATTCATTTACAGGGTGGCAAATTGGTTGGGCTTTACAATCGTCTCAATGTTTATTCTACCCGCTCTCTCAGTGTCCTGGCAAATGTACTTATCACCGAGCCCGAGCCCTCTCCCCGTGAGCGTGAGGTACTTAATGTGGCTAATCCCGTAGAGCTCAGGGGGGTTTGGAACAAATTTATGGCCGCTGTAGATGCCGGCAAGTTCGTTGAGGCTGTTTCCTATATTCACGAGTCTGAACAGGGCATATTCTATTCTCCAGAAACTGGCTTAAAAGAGGGTGTTGAGGCCAGGCTTATGGCTTTTGATCGTACACAATGGTCTAATCTTAATTTGAAGGACGGCAAATTAGAGAGAGTGTGGAACTTCATTCCCGAGGCTGCCAACCCCTTGGAAAATACAGCCAGGGAGTTTATCGCCGCTATTCACAGCAATCATTGGGGCCATGCCCTTTCCATGCTTTCCAAGTATGAGCGCGAGTATCTATGCGATTCCAGGGGCGTTATCAAGCCAATTTTTAAAGAGGCTTTATCCGAGCTGGACGATGAAGAATGGGACCAATTCTTCCTGTTCCGGGGTAAGCTGACTGGCGCTCTGGACTATATTGGCTACGGCTCTTATGGTATGAAAAAATAGCTCTTTTGCCGATGGCTTTGCGGACTCCCGCAAATATCCGACACACACCTATCCTTGCGTCGCCATACGGGGGGGGTATATATCAGTTCTACATTTACTTTATAACACGTTCTTTTAAGTGAATATACCCGTTATTCATGTTATATGGGTATTCGCAAATCAGGTTGGCACCGTTAAGATCCCATAGTTTGGTGTATTCCTTTTCTGTAAGCGGGCTGCCTAAAAGACGTGCCAGGCTGGTTTCAAATTCTTTTAGAGAGCGTTTGGCGACAACCTCATTCTGCAATATTTGGAACGTGGCCCGGATTAGCCTGCCGCCGCTGTACCAAAGGTAGGAGCAGGTCTTATATTTTTGATAGGTGTGCTCACCTGAGCCTATGCCGCTGGGAATAGAGCCGCCAAAGTCATCTTTAAAATAATCCAAACGGCTTTGAGGGCAACGGTATAATTGTACACTGGTAGGCACTCTTACCAGCATCCGAAAGAGAATGTTGGCGTTTCGAAATCCACAGGCTTTAAGCTCGCCTTTATCCACACCCTTGCCTAAAATGATTGGATAACCGTTTATTTTTAGAATCTGATTATTGTCCATGTGTTTGCTTTATGGCATCTCCTATAGGAAATTGTAGAGTAATTTAGGCAACTATGCAATTTATTAATTACCCTTTGCCAATTAGCAGCTGTGAAAATATCCTAAATGTAAGGATTTGTCCTTTTAATTAACTTTTCTTTATCATTATGACCGGAATTAGCGCCTTACCTCCCGCTCATGCTTTGATCAGCGTTATTATTCCCACCTTTAATCGTTATTCAACGCTGGGCAGGGCGGTTAATTCTGTATTAAGTCAGGAGGATGTCTCTTTGGAGCTGATTATAGTTGATGATGGCTCTACAGATAAAACATGTCAGTATTTAAAAACAATTGCCCAAAGGCCCGATGTAATTGTCATAAGCCAGGAAAATAAGGGCGTGAGCGCAGCCCGAAACCGGGGTGTACGGCACTCAAAAGGCCAATATATTTGTTTTTTGGATTCTGATGATGAGTGGCTTCCAGGTAAACTTAAAGCCCAGGTTGAGTTTTTGGAGCAGGAGGCTTTTAAAATAGTTCAGACTTCGGAGATATGGGTAAGAAGGGGCGTACGCGTCAATATGCCTGTTTATTGCCGTAAAGCCCAGGGTGATATTTTTTCACTGTGTCTGGAGCGCTGTATGATAACGCCCTCATCAGTTATGATGACCAGGTCTTTATTTGATGAATTCGAGGGGTTTGATGAAGCATTTTACACTTGTGAAGATTATGAATTATGGCTTCGTATAACCAGCCGGTATCATGTAGGCTTAATTTCAAGGGATTACCTTAAACGTTATGGCGGCCATGATGATCAGCTGTCAGCCAAATATCCGGCTATGGACAAATACCGCATCAGAGCTGTAGCAAAACTTGTCCGGCAGGGTGTTTTGACTTTGGGACAGCGTAATTTTGCTGTGGGGCTTTTAAAAAAAAAACTGGCTGTTTATGAAAAAGGCTGCCGTAAACGCCATAAACTGGCTGATATTGAATGGTGTGAGGCTTTGCGGCAGGAGTTCTCCCAAAATTAACTGTCATTAAATGCTGATTCAGTCTTTTACAATGTGGGCCGTTATAGCGGCCTTTTTTGTAATATTGTCCCACTCCGCTTTAAGTTTTAAAAAATCATCGGGTTGGATAAGTATTGGTGACAGCTCCCACTTATGACTCACCGCCAGTGTTTGCTTATTTTCTTTATTAATGTTTATCTGCCAGGCCAGCCCCAGTGATTGTTCGGTATCGTTTACAGCTGATATCTCCCATTTACTGCCCTCGGGGAGCGTTATCTGCCATTGCGCATTTATAATTAAAGGGTGGCCAAAGTATATGGGCGTTGATCTGCCCCCTGTCCTGGGGTATCTCAGCATACTGAGGGCCACTCGCGGGTTAAGGCTTAGTGTTTGAAAATGTGAAGGAGCCGGGCGCCTGGAAGCATAATCAAAAACAATAATGAGAGTGGTATCTATAACAGCTTCATTGTAAATGGATAAGGCACCATTCACATAACCGGAATATCCTTCTGAAATCCAACTTATTATGGTCTCTTTTTTACCGATGCTCTTCCATTTTTTCAATTGAGAACGAAAATCAGAGGCAAATTTACCCTTAAATATAATACTGTCTTTACCGGCCCAGACTGTATCACCTTGGGATTTAAGAAAATGATGGATAGATGCACCGTTTTCCAGGGAAGATTCATCTTCCGGTATGGTTTCCAGCCTGGGGGCGCTGTAATCTATGATGAGAGCGTTCTTGCCTATAAGAGCTAAAGGCGCCTTCCTGAAAGCTTGAAACTTTTCCGTGGGGTCAAGAAATAATGAACCGCTGTCACCGGCATTACCCGGGACATGCACAATCATATGGTTGAATTGATGAAGGCTTGGCTGGCTGGGATAACCATGATGCTCCAGATTTACCAGGCACAGGTTAGATTTGATACCGCAGACAGCGAGTAAATGAGAAAGAAGAAGAGCATGACCCTTACAGTCAGTATAGCCTTTTACAATTACATCATTTGACTTTTCGGGTATAAGCGCATGAAGGCTGAATTCATAGTTGTCATATTTTATGGAGTCTCGAACAAACTGATACATAGCCTTAATGGGACTGGTACCAGGTCTGGTTCTGTCTAAAATTTCCTGGGCCAGTTCACGGGTGGCAAAAGGAACGCTATCAATAATGATTCCGGTACGATGCAGGTACTTATGATATTCCTCACCAACTTTTTGCCAGGTCTTCAAGGGCGCAAGGCTGAAACCGCTGCCGTATTCGTCATAGGAAGGCGAAAACCGTTCGGTAAATGCGAAGGTATCCGGGGGCAGGTTAAAGACAAATGCACTGGAGGATGTATCGACCGAAACATTGCCGAATGTGAAAATATTAAGACCCGCGGGGGGGGCGATAACTTCAAAGTTGTTATGCAGAATGGGATATATGGAACGGCTGATATATTTTATAAAAGGGAACTCGTTTACTGGTTGACGGGACTCTTCGCTTAAAGTAATACGCAAATAAGTTGAGTCTTTGCGGCTGGGCACCGGCAGATGTATTAGCAGGTTCTCGGGATGAAGAGTTGAGTTGTGGTTTCTTGTGATGTAATAATCATTTAAACTGAGAGAATCAATTAACCTGCCCCGGGTATTGTATATGTAATACTGGTTAACATAAAACCGTGAATAGGCGGCATTTAACTCAAATGTGAGTTCTCTGTGTTCTGGTGCCCCCTGGCCGCCCTTATGGTCAAAAAGCATATGAATGGTCTTATGCCATTTTTTATTGGGTTCCCATTTAAAAAGCACCTCTTTTTCCAACAGTGCAAATTTAACGGTGGAGCTGCCGGAAAGCTCCGGGCCCCGCTGCAGCCATTTAGAGGCTTTGTAAGATTTGAGAGGGGTTATGGGTTTACGTAACATGAAGTTGGTTCTTTTGCCCAGTACAGAGCTTATCTGGGCCTCCAGTTCATTTGCTTCATCGTTTGAAGTCTCCAGCTCAAGGGCTTGTTTAATAGTTTTATGAGCTTGCCGGTACAGTTTGAGATTAAACTCAGCCAGTGATTTTTGCACCAGGATTTTAGCGTTGATGGAGTCTGGGGAGCTCATGTTTTGAAAAAAAACCAGCGACTGACTGAAGTGTTTAAGTCCGTTTAAGCTTCGCATGGCATATTCCATGGATTTAGTGCTGGGTGTATGGCGGCTGTGAATTTGCTCAAGTATATCCCAGGCATTGCTGTATTCCTCCAGACCCAGGTATGTATTGGCCAGGTAAACGGTAATACGGAAACCAGGATCACGGGCATATTTATCCAGTAGGACAATCTTTGACTGTACCCTTTCACCCAGCTGCCACAGGGCGTCTGAAAGGTTAATTAGCCACTCTACATTATCCGGATCCAAAATGAGCGCTTTACGGGACCATAATTCAGCCTTTTGATATTGAAATTTTGCTTCGTAAAGGGAGCCCAGAATACCTGCCAGAGCAGAGTTTTTTTCTACAAAATCCAGCCTGGTATTCAAAAACTGAATAGCAGATGTTTCTTCGTTGTTTATTTGATAAACAGCGCAAATATTTAAAAGGTTAGGGGCATAATGTTGGTCCAGTTGATAGGCCGTCTGAAAATACTCCATGGCCTTGCTGTAGCTTGAATCTTGAAATAATATTAAACCAAGCGCACTTTGGATTGCGCTTTGACAGGCGCTGTCCGGGTAAGATACAGTTGTTGGTTGTGTATCTTCAACCACTTCTGAGATGATCCCTGGTAACTTACAGTGGTCGGAGTTATTAATCCCTCCATCAAGATAAAGTATCATGATGTTTTGGGAGGATGTGAAAATACTGGCACAATGCTGACTGGAGGGGAGTGTTGATTCATAATCACGTTTTTTAAAAGGCCCATTTAAACTTACCCCGGTAGCCGGGCGTATTTTAAAAAGATATCCCAGAGCGGTTTCTAATGAAGCGCTATCTGGTAACGGGGTGCTAAACTGGATGTTAAAAAGGCGCAGGCTGACTTTGGGATTATCTTTTAAGTATAGAGTTTTAACAGGTAAGCCCTGATAGGTGCGTTTATTTGGAAGCTCTTTCCAAATTTCTGATTCAGATTTAAATCTTAAACCGGTATTATTGTCATAATGGCTAAAAAATGGCGCTTTGGATAAAGTCTCCAGCTTAATCTGGGCAGGCTTTTCTTCTGGCGCTATTAAGGGCGGCTTGAGTGACGTATCAGAAAATTGACCCTGGTATTTTGCGCAGCCAGATAAAGCGGACACAATCAGGAAAAGTATAAGGGTAAAGCAGCCAGACGTGACATCAGAATGACTTGCGGGAGATTTTTTTGGGAGTTTGGTCATAATATCTTGTTATTGGTGAATTATAGAAAAAGCTGGAGAATCTCAGGAAATGTCCTTGTAAAACTTTTGCTTATGCTTTGACAGCCCGCTTTAAATAGGGGTAAACATGGATGACACAGTGACTATTTAGGTCGTATTGTAATGCAGTCTAAATAGTTGCCGTCACTTAGACGTTCAGTTATATTTTACTGCGAAAATTTTTACTAAATATAAATAAGGAGCTAACTAAAATGGCAGTTAAAATTGGTATCAACGGTTTTGGGCGCATTGGCCGTCTGGTTTTTCGGGCAGCTGTAAGCAGTTCTGATGTTGAGGTTGTCGGCATTAACGATCTTCTCGACATTGATTACATGGCTTACATGCTCAAGTATGACTCTACCCATGGTCAGTTCAAGGGCACTATCGCTATCGAGGGCAATAATCTCATTGTTAATGGCAAACCCATCCGCGTTACAGCAGAAATGGACCCGGCCAATCTTAAGTGGGGTCAAGTAGAAGCTGAGTATGTTGTTGAGTCTACAGGTCTGTTCCTTACCCGCGACAAGGCCGAAGCCCATATCAAAGCCGGCGCTAAGCGCGTAGTTCTGTCTGCTCCTTCAAAAGACGCCACCCCCATGTTTGTTATGGGCGTTAACCATAACGATTACACAGCGGATATGGATATTGTTTCCAACGCCTCCTGTACTACCAACTGTCTGGCTCCTATCGCCAAAGTTCTTAACGATAATTTCGGTATTGTTGAGGGTCTCATGACCACAGTTCATGCTGCCACCGCTACTCAAAAAACAGTTGATGGTCCTTCTAAAAAAGACTGGCGCGGCGGCCGCGGTGCTGGCCAAAACATTATTCCTTCTTCCACAGGTGCAGCCAAAGCTGTTGGCAAGGTTATTAAAGAGCTCAACGGCAAGCTTACAGGCATGGCATTCCGTGTTCCTACTCCGGATGTATCTGTTGTAGACCTTACCTGCCGTTTAAAAAAGCCCGCCAGCTATGAGGACATCAAAGCCGCTATGAAAGCTGCTTCTGAGGGCGCTATGAAAGGTGTTCTGGGTTACACAGAAGATCAGGTAGTTTCTACCGATTTCCAGGGCGAAGTTCGTACAAGTGTTTTTGATGCCGGCGCCGGTATTGCTCTTAACGATCATTTTGTTAAAGTTGTATCCTGGTACGACAACGAATGGGGTTATTCCAACAAGGTTGTAGACCTCATTCGCCATATGGACACAGTTAAATAAATTTAAGTCAGTGTTAGTCCGGGGCGCATGCCCCGGTTTTTGGCTTTTTCAGGAGACCACAATGCCAAAGCTTTTTGTTGAAGATTTAGACCTAAAAAGTAAAACCGTAATATCCAGGGTAGACTTTAACGTCCCCTTGAGAGAGGGTAAGGTAGATAACGATAAGCGGCTTATTGCCTCTCTGCCTACCATACAGTATATGCAAAAGCAGGGGGCCAGGGTTATTCTCATGTCTCACCTGGGCCGTCCCAAGGGTAAGGTTGTAGACTCCATGCGTATGGCGCCGGTTGCTGCCAGGCTAAGCGAGCTTCTGGGTTCCAGTGTTAAATGTGTTGATGACTGTATTGGCGAAAAGGTTGCAGCGGCAGTCAAAAGTTTAAACTATGGTGAAGTACTTTTATTGGAAAATCTCAGATTTTATAAGGAAGAAGAGGCCAATGATTCAGGTTTTGCTTCCCAGCTGGCCTCATTAGCGGAGATATATGTTAATGATGCCTTTGGTACAGCCCATCGTGCTCACGCTTCCACGGAGGGTATTACCAGGTACATCAGCCAGTGTGCGTGCGGTTATTTGCTTAAAAAGGAACTCGACTTTCTGGGAGAGGCGTTGAGTAATCCCCAGCAGCCTTTTGTCGCTATTATTGGCGGTGCTAAAATTTCCGGGAAAATCGATGTTATAGAGGCCCTTTTACCTAAAGTCAGCCAAATTCTTATCGGCGGTGGTATGACCTATACTTTTCTAAAAGCCAAAGGCCTGGAAATCGGCCAAAGCCTGTGCGAAGAAGACAAAGTCGCTCTTGCCGGCACTTTATTAGAAAAGGGTGCTGGTAAAATAAAACTACCAGTAGATTTCCAGGTTACCGATAAACTGGACTTTGATGCGGGGTCTATTGGTTCTCTTCAGGTAGTTTCCCCGGAGTCTATACCCGCAGACATGCAGTCAGTCGATATCGGTCCTCAGTCTATCAAAGAGTTTGGCGATATAATCAAAGCAGCAAAAACAATTGTCTGGAATGGTCCTATGGGCGTTTTTGAGATAGCGGAAACCGCCAAGGGCACATTTGGGGTAGCCCAGGCTTTAGCAGAAGCCACTGCAGGTGGGGCTGTTTCCATAATCGGTGGTGGTGATTCAGCCTCCGCAATCGCTAAGGCTGGTCTTCAGCACAAAGTTTCACATGTTTCTACCGGTGGAGGGGCGTCTCTGGAGTTCCTTGAGGGTAAAAAGCTCCCAGGCGTAGAGGCCCTTACCAATAAATAAATTAGATTAGTCAGGGTTTTTTTAAAAAAAAAGGGTCATTATGAGACAAAAAATAATTGCTGGCAACTGGAAGATGAACAAGACTGTTGAAGAGTCAAAGGCCCTGGCAGCCGAGATTGTAAAAAAGGCGAGCGGTATTACCGGCCCGGAGATAGTTCTTTGCCCAACCTATGTTGCCCTTTCTGCAGTTGCCAAGGTAATTAAAGGCACATCAATTAAGCTGGGAGCTCAAGACGTTCATTGGGAGGACGAAGGCGCCTTTACCAGTAAAATTTCTATTAACATGCTCAAGAGTGTTGGTTGCCAATATGTAATAATTGGCCATTCAGAGCCACGCACCTATTTCAATGAGACAGACGAAAACGTCAATAAAAAGGCTAAAAAAGTCCTTTCAGCAGGTCTCATCCCCATAATTTGTGTTGGCGAAACTTTACAGGAGCGCGAAGGGGGCATCACAGAGGAGGTTGTTAAAAGGCAGGTTACCAAAGCTTATGAAGGTATTTCAGCAGATCAAGCCCAAAATACTGTTATTGCTTATGAACCCGTTTGGGCCATTGGTACAGGTAAAACAGCTTCAGACGATCAGGCCCAGGAGGTTCATGCCATTATTCGTAATTTAATGACCAGCCTCTACAGTGCCGCAGTGGCCCAGGAGGTACAAATCCAGTACGGCGGCAGCATGAAAGCTGATAATGCAGCAGGTTTATTGGGGCAAACAGACATCGATGGTGGTTTAATTGGTGGAGCAGCCTTGAAAGCAGACAGCTTTTTAGGTATAATTAACGCAGCATAATTCAAAGGTAATTCAACTACTATGATCGGTTTTTTATTTCCTTTTCTACTGATAGTGCATGTTTTTTTGTGCTTGTTTTTAATACTTCTGGTATTGGTTCAAAGCGATAAAGGCGGTGGCCTGGCCGGTGCCTTGGGTGGTATGGGCGGCGGCGCTGCATTTACAGGTGCATCAGCAGCTACTTTTCTAACCAAGCTTACCCAGACAGTGGCTATTATATCATTTGTTGTTATTCTCGCCTTAAACGCGCTTTCAGTCAGTAAGGACAATGGCGGTACAGTTGAGTCAGAGCTTAAAAGCAGCAATTCTAGCTTGAATAGTGTAATTCCTGCCGGTTACGATGGCTCGGGTAGTATTCCCGGTTTGCCAGCTCAAGCTCAACCACCAGCTGCACCGGTACAATCAGAGTAAGTCATCATGTTTCTTTTCGCGGTCGTGGTGGAATTGGTAGACGCGCTAGCTTGAGGGGCTAGTGGGAGTAATCCTGTGCCGGTTCAAGTCCGGCCGACCGCATTTTATCCCTTCTTTTATAACCTTTCCATTTTTGTTTTTTTTTACATTAGGTTCTTTTTCCTGGTTATCATATCATGTGGCATTATGCTTTATTTCTAATTCCTAAAAACTGGCTCAGCCGTCTTACGGGTATCATTGTCCGGGCCAGGTTTCCCTTTAAACTGCACACATTACTAAAAAATGCATTCACCAAAATCTATGATATTAATACAGATGAAGCCTCTGAACCATTTTCGAGTTATACCACTTTGGGGGACTTTTTCATCAGGAAGTTAAAACCTGGTGCCAGGCCCCTTGCTTGCTCACATTGTATAAGTCCCGTAGATGGCACCATTACCCAATTTGGCAGTTTTACAGGCTCTGCATGCAATTTGGAGCAGGTAAAAGGGCAAAATTACTCTCTGAGTTCATTTTTAACTGACCAGTGGTCTGTTGGGGACTTTGAGGGCGGTGGTTATCTTACGTTTTATCTAAAGCCTCATAACTATCATTGGGTTCACTGCCCGGTGGATTCAAGCATAATCAAAGTTGTTCATGTTCCGGGTTCTCTCTGGCCTGTTGATACCTGGAGTGTGAGCCATATTGAGGGCCTTTTTGTTAGAAATGAGCGTATATTAATTGAATTGAATACCTCATATGGGGTATTGATAGCGGCGCTTGTAGGAGCTACAAATGTGGGCAAAATTTCCCTTTCGTTCTGCAACGAGATCAAAGGTAATACCGGCAATAGCCAGGGTATAAGGTGCTGGCAGCCCAAGGCTCCCATTCCCCTTAATAAGGGGGATGAACTGGGGTGCTTTGAAATGGGTTCAACAGTTATCCTGATAGGCGCCAAATCTCTTATGGAAAATATCAAAAAGGACTGGCATATTCCTCATATCATAAATATGGGCGCAGGTATCTCCTTTTGACGTGGGTGCACAAAAATACCGGCCTTATTGAAAGTATCAAAGTTTTTGTCCAAAAGCTGAATAATCAACAACCCCTTATACTGGACTATTTCCCTTCAGGAAACAGGCCTCGGTTTAAGTTTGGGCCTCAATTAGAAAAAGGCGCTCGTTTGTTATTGGTATTTTCCTCTCTTTATCAGGATATTTCCGAAGAAAATCTGGTAGAATTACTGCTGGAACTGGAAGCTGAATTCGCAGAAGGTCTTTTTTCTTTGAATAAAATACCATTTGAGACTCTCAGAGATTTTTTGAATAATTCTCTTTATACAAAAAATTGGAGTTTATTACCTAAAGCACCCGGTATTCTGAGAAGTGTCAGTGATTTTTTTTTAACAAACGGCAATGTTCTGGAACAGGCATCAAAGCATCAATCCAGTGAATCATTGGTTAATTTACTCAGCCAGTCAATTTTTTATATGGGAAAGCACAGTGCTAATAAATTTAAAGCCAGATATTTTATATGGTTGTTAATACAGGCAAATGTCGAAATAGGGCGCTTGCTATGGAACGACACATCACGGTTGCCATTAACAATTGGAGCGGGACGGTTATTAAAACTAATAGGTCCCTTAAAAGGCAATACCCGGGAGTTCCAAAGTCCGGAAGAAAAACTGAATTATTTTAATCGTTTTTATTGTTATTTATTTCCCAGTGACCACTGGCGAGTATTTGCACCATTTGATGCTTTCCTTAAAAAAACCTCTATTACTACTTATTGTTGCCAGCAGATGTTGGGGGGGTGTATTTTATGCCCCTTGCATAATCAGTGTCCTGGGTGTTCAATATGAAAGTACTTGCATTTTTTGGGCTATTTCTGATAATTGTAAACTGTTCAACAGTAGATAATTATCAGCCAGTGTGTAGTTTTGGTTTTAATATACCTCATATGTTGAAGCTGGATACCCTCAGTGTATATTCTCTTGCAAGTCAATTTCCCTGGGATCAGTGGTTTATTAACGATTATTCTCCGGAATGTGTATTCAAAGCCTTCTATAGGGGCATTGATTCGGGTATTTTAGGAAATGAGGATACAGTAACCCTGACTGCGTGTGCCTTTTCCAGGCCCCATTTATCATATGGTTTTTTTAAACGATATCATCCGGACTGGTTATCACAAAAAAACAGTTATTTCATGGATTCATATGCTGTATTTTTACATGAAAACTGGGTGGGAGTCGTCAAACTGCCTCAAGAGCAAAAATGGACACCATCTGCAATAATGGCCTACATTCCCGGGGGGCACAGGCCGTTGCAACTTCCTGGGATTTTTAAAAGTCTTCCTTTTAAAGAGAGGATACAATTTACAGAAACGGTTTTACCAAGATACTTTTTAGGGTATGATGCCCTGGGAGAAGTAATATTCGCGAAATATCACTGCTTTTATGATACAGCAGTAGTTTTCAGGTCTTTTTATAATCCGAATCATGCAACTTTTTGGGGTTTTTTATCCCAATTAGATAACAGTGTATATCAAAAAAGTTCTTCCCATGTTTTTTGGGGAAAAACACAAGATTTAGCTCCTATTTATCTATTGAGTCAGGAAAATGGACTAATTGGCATAATTGGCTGTAATGACACACTAAAGGTTTTAGAACTATCTCAAAAAACTCAAACATTAAACCTGTTAATACCCTAATTGGCTTTTTTTTTCGTTTTTCGGCAAAGAAAAATTGACTTTTGCTTTGCTAATATGCAAATTATTGGTAATTTCTTACCTAAATCTTTGTTTTAACACCAGGAGGAACGCTATGAGCATTCAAGCTCTGGAAGAGGAAATCGTATCATTAAAAGAAGAATTCGCTAAGTTCGAGAGAGGGAATAAGTCTGCGGGCACAAGAGCCAGAAAAGTCCTGCAGAATATTAAGCGTATTTGCCAGGAGCTCAGGGTCGCTATACAGCAGGATAAAAAAGAGTAATTCGGCTAGCTTTCCCCTCAAAGGTTGTTAAAAGGGAGTGCCTGTTGCACTTCCTTTGTTTTATTGTTTGCTAATACATTCTAATAATCTGATGGAGCGTGTCTCCCGCTCATCCTGAGTGCTGAGCCTGTCGAAGCGAAGCAAGGATGTGAGAATGCTCCTGCCTTCGCGGGTTCCCCGCTACCTCAAGGCAGGCATCAGGCATTAGGTTTATTTTAGTTGCATCTTTTTATCGAGGGCATCGCGAAGACCATCACCAATAAAATTCAGGCAGAACAGGCAAATAGTTAAAGTAAGGCTGGGAAATAAGAGCAGCCACCAGGCTGTGTCCATATAATCTTTGCCCTCTGATATTAAGACCCCCCATGTGCATGATTGTACATTCAGTCCTAAAAAGCTGAGGAAACTTTCCTGGAGAATAACAGCTGGTACGGTAAGGGTGGCGTATACAATAACAATACCTATAACATTGGGAAGAAGGTGCCGAAGAATAATCTTAAACTTGCTGGTGCCAAGAGCCATGGCTGCCAGAATAAATTCTTCCTTTTTCAAGGATAAAACCTGACCCCGGACTATTCTTGCTACAGTTAGCCACTGCACCAGTCCCAGGGCAATAAAGAGCACATAGATATTACGTCCAAAGATTGTGATAAGGATAATGACCAGGAACATATAGGGAAGGCAATAAAGTATGTCAACGATCCTCATCATATACAAATCTGTCTTATTCCCTAAAAAACCTGCAGTGCACCCATAACTTGTGCCTATGATTACGCTGACGATTGTGGCCACCAGGCCCACTGCCAGAGACAAACGCCCCCCAATTAAAATTCTTGATAATAAATCTCTCCCCAAATCATCAGTACCCAATAAATGCTGAGTACCCGGTGGTTGTAGTTGATTCGCCAGAGCTTGACTTTCATAATTGGGCAGAAAAAACGGGCCGAATAAGATGGCAGAAATGAAAAAAAACAAAATAAACAACGAAATAATTGCGCGTTTGTCTTTTTTGAAGCGTAAATAGAGCAAATGCCAGGGAGACAGTGAACGTGTCATCTTAATTGAGCTTTATCCGTGGATCTATCAATGTTTGAATGATATCCGCGGCCAGGTTAAGGAGTAGCAGCATAGCGGAAAATATGATAAGTACCCCTAAAGCAACCGGGTAGTCTCTCTGCAATGCTGATTCAACAAAAAACCGCCCCATTCCCGGAATATTAAAAATTTTTTCTACTACTAATGTACCAGTCAAAAGGGCCGCAGTAGCAGGACCTAAAAAGTTTATCACTGGAATCAGGCTGTTCCTGAAAATATGTTTGAATATTATTTGGAAAGTTGACAGACCTTTGGCTTTGGCTGTTCTAATAAAGTCTTTATTGATTGTTTCCAGCATACTGTTTCTTGATATTCTTGTTATATAAGCGATATACATTAAACTTAAGGTAAGAACTGGCAGTATTTTTGAACTGGCATTATGCCACCCGGCAACAGGAACTAATTGCCAATTCAAGGCAAAAGACCACTGTAATAACGGTCCTATTACAAAATTTGGAATGGTTATGCCTGACATAGCAATTAAAAGAATAATATGTTCCGGCCAGGTACCTCTAAGTTGTGATGATATGATACCGAAAATAAGCCCTGTAATAAGAGAAACCAGCAGTGCCCATAGCCCTAATTCCATGGATATTGGCAATGCATGTTTTAGAATATCCGTTACCTTCATGTCCCGGTGCTGGTAAGAGTAACGGAAATCTCCACGCAGAATTATACCGGCAAGATATTCATCCAGGGTAAAAGCATATTTTTGCTCAAGGGCGCGTAGTGCCTCTGGAGAAAGCGCGCGTTCTCCTTCAAATGGGTTACCAGGAGCAATCTTCATAATAGCAAAGCTCATAACCACTATAAACAGCATGGTGCTTAGATTAATAAGGGCTCTTTTGATGATGGCTGGCAGCATAGGGTAGAGCTTTAGTCCTGAATTATGAAAAGGACACGGGCAGTTAATTTTTCAGATAAAGGTCCTTCCAGGAATACATGCCCATAGGGTTTGCAATTGCATTATGGATTCGGGGATTCCGCAGTTCATTTATGGCATAAAAATATATGGGAATAACTGAAGCATCGTCAATCAGTATTTCTTCGCAGCGGCTCAAAAGGCTATACCGTTTTATTGGAGAGGTTATTGTCTGGCTTAAAGAAAGGCACTTATCATATTCGGGGTTATTATACCCCGTCCGGTTATTACCATTTGTACTCATGCCCAACTCCAGGAAGCTGTAAGGGTCCGGATAATCTGCTATCCATGAAGACCGGGCCACTTCATGTTTAAGATTGCGCGTAGTTTGAAGGTAAATCTTCCATTCATTATTTAAAAGTTCAGTTTCTACGTTGAGTTCTTCTTTCCACATTTGTGAAATTACTTCTGCTATCTTTTTATGACCTTCGCTGGTATTGTAAAATATTTGCAGCCTGGGCGGGGGATTTGATTTTGAATAACCAGCCTGTAGCAAATATTCCCGGGCTTTTTCCGGATTGAATAATACCCTGTTAACACCCGAATAAGGTATAGAGCTAATAATGGGTACAAAGCCTGTGGCAGGTTTCTCCCCACCATTGGTGACATGATCCACAATTTTCTGCCTGTTTATAGCATACGATAATGCCCTGCGAAAAAACACATTATTAAGCTTTGGGTTGGTAATATTTAAGGAGTAATAGTATACCCCATATTGGGGATGGTTAATAAAACCCGGAAGTGATCTGGCTGATGCTATCCTGTTAAGGGGGATGCTGAAAATCCAGTCAATCTCGTTGTTGAGAAACATTTTATATGCGGTTTCCTGAATTTCAATAGGTAGTATATGGATATCCTTTTGCTGTACCGATTTATGATCCCAGTAGTTTGGATTCTTCTTTAGAACCATTTTATTGTTAGGTCGCCAAAATTTCAGGATAAATGGACCATTACTTACGATATTTTCTGGTGCGGTCCATTTTTCGCCGTGTTTTGTGATGGAATCTATAAAAACAGGAAAAAGCGGCTCAAATGCGCAGAGATGAAGAAAATAGCCAGTGGGTTGTTCAAGTTCAATGATAAGAAGAGTATCGTTAATGGCTTGAATACCCAAAGAATCTGCTGGTAAATGGCCGCTGATAATGCTTTTACCATTTTTTAATACGCTTAAAAGCGATGCATACTCCGCTCCGGTTTTGGGATTTATGAGCCTTTTCCAGGATTTAACAAAATCATAGGCAGTAATTGCGGAGCTATTGGACCATTGGCATTGCCGTAGCGTAAAAGAATAATTTAGACCATTTTTGGAAACATTCCAGGATTTGGCAATACCTGGTCTTACATCTGGACTGTTTAAACCGCGAATAACCAGGCCTTCAAACAAAGCACCGATAACGCGGATGCCCGGATGACCCGTGCAGCGATGAGGATCAATGCTCTGGGGCTCTGCTCCATTAGATACTTTTAAAATTCCAGACTGTGGTTTTGGGGCTTTTTGACACCCCCAGAGAAATAAGATCGAAATTAATAGAAGTATTATTTTTCGCATGGCATTGAGTTTTTTAAATTTATTGCATAAATTGTAAGCGAAATAATTTAATCTGTCTGGCAATAAGCCCTCAATTCACTTCAAGACATTTTATTTTCTAAATTTGACTAAAAAGTAGAAAAAACGGATTGACTAAAAACCCTTATAGAGGTAAGTTCAAGACTAAAGCATCCTCTGGGGGGGGGCTTACACAGGAATCTAAGGTGAAATATTTTAGTATGCAAATTGTCTCACAAAATCAACAATAGGTAGTCTATGCTTAAAACTCTTTATGTTGCCCTAATTTGTATTTTATGTAATACGCTTTTTTCGGCTACAATTCGTATCCCGGGTTCCAAGTATAAGTCAATCAACGAAGCCTTGGAAAATGCCGAATACGGTGATACCGTGCAGCTGTCCCCAGGTAAATATTATGAGAATGTAGTCCTGGTTCACGGAGTTGTTCTTACAGGTACCGGCGAAATAAACACCCACAAAACCATTATCAATGGCCGTCGCAAAGGTCCTACTATTTATGCTGTTACCGGGTCAGAGGTCAGTTATGTTACCATCACCAACGGTATTGACGGTATTCTTTGTGAAAATGCCATGACCAATATCCATCACAACTGGATAATCGACAATCATGGGGCAGGTATTGGGGCCTTTATCGCCTTACCAAGAATTGCACATAATATAATTTACGGTAATCGCTGGTCTGGGATACTGGCTTGGGGTGCTAAGTCACTGGACACACGTATTGAGCACAATGTTATTCTCCGTAATGGCTATAGCGGCATTACCCTTAAAGGTCCGTGCCGTGTAGTTGTCCGCAATAACTGTATTGCTCAAAATTACGAATACGGCATATATTCAGACCCCGCTTCGGGGCAGTCTCAAATCACCCACAATAACTTGTATAGCAATATTCTGCCATTTAACCGCTATACCAAAATCAATAGAACCAATATTTCCTTTGAACCTATGTTTATCAGTCCATCACTTTCCAGTCCCAACTACTTTGTTGCTAACCAGTCACCATTGCGTCAAAAGGGCTATGGGCGGGTAGATATCGGCCTTATGGACAAACCCGAGAGTTTTCAGGTAGACGAAGACGCTGACGGTGACGGTATTCCAGACTCTAAAGACGCCTGCCCTGATATTGCAGAAGATGTTGATGGCTTTGAGGATGCTGACGGTTGCCCGGACTTCGATAATGATGCAGATGGTATTTCAGACTCTAAAGATGCCTGTCCAAGTTTAAAAGAGGATAAAGACGGTTTTGAGGATGATGACGGCTGTCCAGAAAATGACAATGATAAAGACGGAATTATGGATAACAATGATAAATGTCCAGATCAAGCTGAAACCTTTAACAAATTTAAAGACGATGATGGTTGTCCGGACAAAAAGCCGGTTCAACTTCAAAAACAATACACCTTAAGTGGTGTTGAATTTCGTACTGGCAGCGCTGAGCTTACAAACAATTCATTTTCTGCCTTAGATGAGGTATTCGATCAACTTGAGGCTTTTCCCAACACGCAGTACGAAATTTCCGGCCACACAGACGATCAAGGTTCTAAAAATATCAACCTTCGCCTTTCAGTGGACAGGGCAAATTCTGTTCGAGAGTATCTACTCAATCGTGGTATATCCCCCAGCCGGCTCAAGGCTAAGGGTTATGGTGAATCAAGGCCTGTAGCAAGCAACAAAGACGCCAAAGGTCGGGCAAAAAATCGTCGTATTGAATTTTATAGAATCAAGTAGAAGGGAGCAGGCATTGAAACAATATCTATTAACAAGTATTGCCATAGCCTTTTTATTAGCTGTTAGCACGTATTCTCAGAATTATACTCCTCACCAGTATCAACAAAATGACTGGTTCTTGGATTACGGTGAAAATACAGCTCAGTATGTTAATCCGGCAGGCATAGCCGAAAACGATCAGATCGAAATATCTCTTGGTATTTTCAGCACTTTAAGCGGTAACGCGGGCCAGGAGTTTCTGGCAGTCGTCCACCCTTTTGATTACAATCATTCTGCTGGTTTTACTTTCTTTGAGAATGGCTCAGCTGTAGACGGCACTACTCAAGGTTATATTGAGAACGCCTATCAGTTCGGTTATGCTTACAGGTTAGGCCCCAGGTTGCCTGCTTCACATCAGCTGGCCATTGGCGCTAACCTTACAGTATTGCAGTTCAGTTTATTCGAAATTAAGCAGTTCCTCAGCTATGGCATTGACGTGGGTTTAACTTATAACCCTATTTCAAATTCCAGGATTGGCCATCTGCAGTTTGGCCTGGCTATACAAAACCTGATACAGCCTACAGTAGAACATACACAAACAGGTAATTACAAAGTTCCCATGAATTTAAATCCCTCCTTTTTCTGGCGTGGTCTCAACAGGCGTATCGAGTTATATGGTTCTTACAGTCTTGTCAATATAGATTTGTTTGGCTATGAAGACAGCAAAATTCGTCATATGCCAAGCGGGGGGGCAACCTATTTTCTCAGTCCGCTTCTTGGTCTTAAATTAAAATGGAATAAAATGGAATACCCCGTAGTGGGCGCTACTGTTAATGTTAAAAGGGTTAATGTATTCAGATATCTGCAATTAGATATTGACATGTCCCATGACAAACTTTCGTCAGAGGACAAGGAACGTGGCGTTGCCTTTAATCTTAAGGCAGTAACCCGGGTAGGTCCTACACGTGAGGAGCGTATTGGCGCAGCTCGTTATCGCCGGCTTAAACTGGAGCCTGAAGACGCCTATCGTGAGGCTATGAGGTTGTATCTGGCTCGTAAGTTCCTTTTGGCTTCATATGCTTTTGGCAAGGTTATTACCAAATATCCGGCATTTCATCTAGTGGATATGGCTGCATACTACAAAGGCAAGTCTTTTGAAAACTTGCGTATGCATACAGCTGCCAGGCAGGTTTATAGTGATGCGCTCAAAAAATATGAAATGTCAGAAGTCAAACCTCGGTATGTTTTCCAACTTATGAATATAGACTATAAAGAGGGCAAGGTTATAGATGCTGCCAAGCAATATCTGCTTATCAGCAATCTTTATAAAGAGACAGACGTTAAACCCGATGCTGACTATGTAATGGGGCAAGTGCGCTTTATGGAGAAGGATTACGGCGGAGCAATTAATTTGCTTAAACCCATATTACCCGGTAATGGCAACTATCTTTATGCCCGATATACTCTGGCTATGAGTTATTTTAAAGTTAAAAAAAAGAAAGAAGCCGAAGCATGTCTTAAAGACATTATGGAGTCCAATCCAGCTAATATATCAGAGCAGGAGCTTCAGGATGTTTCAGCCGTTAAGCTTGGGCATCTTGCTTTTGACGCTGAAACTGCCCGTCTTGTCGAGGCCGCCAAGTATTACGCCTCCGTACCCCCAACCAGTTCAAAATATGACGAGGCGCTACTGGGCCTGGCATGGTCATTTATACGCGCTCAGCGCTGGAAGGAGGCCGCTCAAGCAGCTCAAGAGCTTATTGACGGTATTTCCTCCAGCTTATTATCCGGTGAAGCGTACCTTCTCAGGGGGTACTGTTATTATTTCGAAAAAGATTATATCAAGGCGCTATCATCTTTTGATAAGGCCGTTGAGGTATCTCAGAAACAGTCTTTAAATAAGGCAGAAATTTCAAAGAAGGAGTTTGAAAATCAACAGTTGCAAAGGGATTTTGAGAAGGTTCAGCTTCAGGCTTTTGGGCTGGCTAAGCAGTTACCTTCAGCCAGAGTTCTGCAAAAACGCGATGAATTGCGGCCTCAGTTTGATGAAATTCACGAGAAGATAGAGGATTACATCCAATATCAGCATCAGGTGTCTAAAATTGAACGTTTTATAAAAAACAGAGACAAAGTAATTAAGGACGCAAAATTCACTAAAGCTACTGTATCCAGTATAATGCAGCAACAAAATGAACAACGAGGGCCTTCACAACAGGACCTGAACGAACTGGAGCTTGAGTAAGCAGGGTTTGTTAAGTTAATTTGCTTATGTTTTTATCCTTTGAGGTGCCATGAGACCTATCACTTTTATAATGATTTTATTTTTCGCCGGGTATACTTCAGCTGCTTTGGACAAACGTGAATTACTAAAGCGTAAAGCAGACCTTACAAACCAAAAAAGCCAATGTGAAAAAATGCCCGACATTGGTATGCGTGATGCATGTATGCTTAAGTATCAGAAAGCAGCTAACAAATATAAAGCTGATCTTGCCAAATTTAAGCAGAGCGTGGTTCTGGAAAGCCAGAAACGTCAGGAGCGCAGAGGCAATGAATCCGGTGGGGACCTGGTGGGCGACATTCAGAAGCGGCAGGAGAATATTAAGCAGTTTTCTGATTTTATAAACAGCAGCTGCGTGAGAGAACGAACAGATAATTGCGCAACGGCGCTTTTTCAGCTTGGTAACCTTACATACAAGAATGAGGAAGATGACTTCCGTATTAAGCAGACAAAATTTGAAAAAGATATCCAAAAGTGGGAAGATTTTGACAAAAAAGGTCCAGAACCGGTTGCTCCCAAACGTAACCATACCTCATCTCTTCAAGTTTTTGACAGGTTATACAAAGAGTATCCCACTTACAAGGATATGCCTAATGTTTATTTTCGTATGGCCTTTATCTATAGTATTCAGGGCAATGACAACAGGGCTTATGAGTTTCTTTCTCTTTTGGTAACCAAATACCCCACACATGCGTTAGCGATACCCGCTCACCTGCGTATTGGCGAGCATTTCCTTCTGGAGCGTAAATACAGGGATGCTATTAAGCATTATGAGCAGGTTCCCGAAGGTTACAGTGGTGTAGAGGCTGGCCTGGCCCTTTATCACAAGGCTGAATGTTATTATAACATGGCCGATTTTGAAACAGCCGCCAAGTTTTATTACGAGTATGTAATGAAAGCTGATGCTGGTACAATTCGCGGTGATCTGCGTAATGAGGCATTGGAGTTCATGGCTGCCTGCTGGGCGGATATGGATAACGGGGTCGAGGTGGCTTATGAGTTCCTTCGTTCAAAGGGCCACCCCTGGGAAAAGGACTTATACTACGAGATGGGTGTCAAAAACAAGGCCCACGATCGCCTTGACCAAGCCAGGATGGCCTTTGAGCATCTTTTAAACATAGACCCAACTTATCCAAAGGCGCCAGTGGCCGATATGACAACGGTCGAAATACTCCTACTAGACAAAAAGCCCATGGAAGCCCAGGAGGCCAGGCTGGCTTTGGTTGGCCGTTATCAGCCGGGTTCAGACTGGTACAAGGCTAACGGCGGTAACAAAGAAGCGGTTGAAGAGGCTAAGATTGCTGTAAAAAAAGCCGTGTTTCAAATCCCCATCTATTATCATGGTGAGGGTTCCAAAGACAAGGAAAACCCCAATGTCGACCTTCTGACAAAAGCCGAAACATACTATAAAGAGTTCTTATCAAAGTACAAAGAAGATTCCTGGGATATATACGAAGTACATCAAAATCTAGGTGCTGTTTATCAGCTGCTAAAAAAGTTTGAGTCTGCGGCAGGGGAATACAAATGGTGTGCCAGTACTAATATCAGCGGGTATGGCAAAATCCCTCCTGAAAAGAGTAAGACCCTTCTCACTCAGGAGGATGCTGCCTACAATCAGGTTTTTATGCTGGATTTAGAACGATTGGCGGTGCTTAAAGCTAATAATGACAACCATGAAGCAGCATATGGTACTGTTGCTACTCGCAATTACCTGGCAGCTGTAGAAGGCTATATGCGTAATTATGGCAAATCCAATTCAGCTCCAGATATTGCTTATAATGCCGCCTATGTTCATTATCATGCTAAAGAATATAAAAATGCCGTTGGGTCCCTTCAGGGCCTCATTAAAGACTTCCCCAATCATAAACACACTAATATTATCCTTAGCATGCTGGCTAAAAGCTTACTAGAGAACGGTCAGTTTAAAGAGTCTGAAGCCACCTATACACAATTGTTAGGCCGTACTCCTGTAGCCAATAAGGATGAATATGGCAAAATCCAATTGGCAATTTCTTCAACGGTTTTTAAACAGGCCGAAGCTCATGTTAAAAAAGGTGAGCGTAAAGAGGCTGCTTTATTGTATCTGGGCTTAGTAAGAAAGTATAAAGATGTTGAAATTGCTGACAAAGCATTATTTGAAGCTGGCTTGCAATATGAAGAAGATGGTGACATTTATAATTCCACTCTTGCCCTTTTACGCATTCACACGGAGTACCCCAAATCATCCCTTAAAATTAAATCTATTCTACGCGCAGCCAGCGTGTATCGTAAAGGTGGTAAATATCGGGATGCCGCCCGTACATTTTTAATCATTCGCGATAGTTACAGTACGGATTCTCTAGGTTTCCAATCCATAGGTTTTGCCGCAGAAGCGCTGGAACAAATCCCCGATAAAGCTGGAGCTGCCCTTACTTATGAAACTTCATTCAAGCATTATCCTCAGCATCTAAAAACCCCTGGTTTTTTATGGAATGCAGGGCAAACCTATGAGGATATCAAAGATTATGACAATGCCATTCGAATTTACCAGCTTCTCGGTGATAAATACCCTAATAGTTCCTATTCCTTAGAAGCAATATTTTCCGTTCCCATTATTCAGCAAAAACAGGGGCGGTATGCGGAAGCTGCCAAGTCTTATGAGGTTTTCATAGGCAAGTACAATAAGGATGTGCAAAAACTGGTTCGAGCTCAGCTGGCAGCTGCAATTCTTTATGCAGATCGTCTTAATAAAGAACCTCAAGCATTGGCTCTTTTTAAGTCGGTTAAAAAAACTTATGAAGAAAATAAAAATAATGCAGATATTCCTGCAGCTATTCCGGCAGAAGCAGCCTACCGTTGCGGTCAAATTTATTATCAGAAAGTTGAGCAAACCAATCTTAATTCCACCCAAAAGGAGAATGATAAGCGTCTAAAGGACATGAGCACTTATTTTAATGATGCCACAGAGTGTTTAACCTTTGCGGCAGAGCAGTCAGAGCAGCAGTGGACCTTAAAAGCTTTTATGCGAATGGGTGACTTGGTTACCGCCATGGGCAATAATATCAAAAATCGCAAAATTGATACAAAGGATAGAACCGAATTTATCGGCAATAAGGTTCAGCTTCTTCGCGATATACCCAAATTTTATGATCGGGCAAAAAGTCTTTATCAAAAAAACCTGGATCTTGCTCGTGAACAAGGTATAAAAGACTCAATCATAGATTCCACCGCCGCTAAATATTTTCAATCTTACTGGGACAAGGGGCAGACCTTCGAAGAAATGGGTAAACTACTTGCTACATCTCCAATTCCCGAGGAGCTAACTCCCGAGCAACGTGAGGATTTTAAAGCTAAACTGGACGATTTTATCTTTCAATTTGAGCAGGAAGGTGCTAAGCCTGTATATGCTACAGCTCTTAAAGCTGCCCAGTTTTACCGCTTGGAAAATCTGCCTGTCAATGTTAAAATTAAAGAGCGTCTCAGTAGTATTGACCCTCAAGCAGAGGAGCTTAAGCTTGAGCAATTACCAGAATTTACCCCTGACCAGCAGTTTGTAGACAATGTCTACAAAGGTAATATGGAAAAAATTAACGGTATCTTTAAAAATGCCGGTATGAGCGACAACGATAAAATTAAGAAGCTCCAGGGTCTGGAGGCTGAAGCTAAAAAAGAAATTGACCTTTTAAACAAAGAGCTTAAAGCCATAAAATCATTAAAGGCGCCCTCGGCATCTTCCGATACGAAATAACTTAAAAATGCCGTGCGGAAATTAACTTTTTAGGATATCTTATACTGTATAACCTTTCATAATATCACCATCACCATCAGAAAAGGATAACGATATGTTTAATACAATTGCACAAGGTTTTCAAAAGGACGGCTACATTTTTATGTGGTTTATATTAGCCTTTGGGGCTATTGCTGTTGCTTTGGTTGTAGAGCGTGCATATTACATTTATATCAAATGTTCAGCCGGCCGTTCAGAGTTTATGCGGAATATTGCCAGGCTTTTACAGGCAGGCAAGCTTGAAGAGGCCGCTCAGCATGCTACCAGCAAAACTTTCCCCCTGGCAGATGTTATCTCAGCAGTACTTAACAACAAGGATAAAGGCGAAAAGGGCGTAGACAAAGCCGTTGATGAGGTATACCTCACAGAGGCTCCCCGCTTAGGCAGGTATTTGGGTTTACTCATTACCGTCGCTAACCTGGCAACCCTGTGCGGTCTTCTTGGTACAGTATATGGTCTTATTGTAGCTTTTGATGCCGTAGCTAATTTGCCGGCAGCAGAGCGTCCTCAAAGGTTGGCCGACGGTATCGCTGTAGCCATGGGTACTACATTTTTCGGGCTCACTGTGGCTATTCCTACCATTTTTTGTCATGGTTTACTTACGTCACAGTCAGAGAGGCTTGTTGAAGAGCTGGAAGAAAAGGCTATTAAAGTACTTAATCTTATTTAACAACCTTAACAAAACTGGTTTATGTATGGCATTCAAATCTAGAACCAAGAAACATTCGGGGAGCAAGCTTGACTTGCTCCCATTTATGAACCTCTTTGCTATTCTTATACCCTTTCTCCTGTCTGTGGCAGTTTTCGAGAAGCTGGGTATATTAGAGCTTAATCTGCCTGAGAGGAGCGACAGCGCCCCTCCTGATATCAATGTCGATCCAATGAAACTCAATTTAAGTGTTATCATTACCGACGAATATTTAATGCTGGCGGCATCCGGCGGCTTTGGCAAGAATGTTTATTACAAAGAAGAGGTTAAATACCGGTCTAAGTCAGACAACCATATTTTCTTTAAAGAATGGGACAAAACCGAGGAGGTTAAATCCCCAACGGATGGTAAGGTCATGACTCCTTATGAAAAGGACGTTATCTTTCTTCATTACCTGGAGAGGGTGGACAGCACTGACCCAGGCAAATATGTGATGGTGGCCCACAATCAGCTAGGTGAACCCATGGTAGATACTGCCGGTGAGTTCTACGACAGGCTTCCAGCCCCCGGCGAGAAGTACTCAATAGTAGGCTCTTCCATGCTCCGGACAATGAATGCCAGGGATAATACCAGTACTAAGCTGGAAAAGTTATCTGCCTATAGTTCAATAGCCCGCGACCTCTGGTTAATCATGAAACAGGCCGAAAAGAGGGAGAACCCTCCCGATGACCTGGATACAATAATCATTCTTGCTAACAATAGAATAATTTACGATAAAATTATACATGTTATGGACGCCGCAAAATATGCGGGTTTCTCTAAAATTTCATTATCCCTGTTAGGAGGCTGACACATGCGCGGCAGGAAGAAAAAAACTAATAAAGATATTGATCTAAATATCACCTCTCTTATGGATATGTTCACCATTGTACTTGTATTTCTTTTAAAGAGTTTTGCAGCTGAGGGTAACCTGCTTACCTCAGCCGACAATCTGGTTCTGCCAATATCAGCGCAGTCACAAAGCCCAACAGAGGTCTCCATGAATGTGGTTGTAGATCAAAATTGGGTATTGGTGGATGACCAGCAAGTTATGAAGACCGAGCAGGTCGGCCAGCAGGACAGCTTAAATTTGCAGCCCGTCTACGAAATTCTTAAAGAAAAACGCCGTGAAGAGGAAGAATCCGAAATGGCTGGTATTATAGATCTTACCGTGGGTAAAATTGTTCTTCAGTTTGATAAAAACATGGAGTATGATATTGTTACCAAAGCCGTAGCCACTTGCGGCTATGCCGGGTATAACAACGTTAAGTTTGCAGTAGTAAAGCGTGAAGAAGAGGAATCATAAAATGAAAGAATATACAGGGCTAAATAAGAGAGAACAGTCTGATCGTCGTTCCACTTACGATGATAGGCGAGTTGATGCTCGGATAGCTAAACGGGCTCAACGGGAACAGCAGGACTTCTTACGGAAGTTTGAAACTGAGTCAGATAAAAGGATAGTCCAATATTTCATCGTCTGCCTGCTTATGGCTATGGCTATAGGCTTCTATTTCACAATAAAAGAAATTGTTATTGATGAAATTTTACTTGAAAAGCCTGAAGATCTTGTAGCAGTAGCCAGATTTGATCAAGAAAAGAAGGAAGAAAAGAAGAAAGAAAAGGTCGAAAAAAAGAAAATTCGCAAAAAAACTGGCGGGGGTGGGCAAAAGCGCGGTCGTGGAAGGCCAGAAGATGTTAACGGGGTTGGCGTTCTTAAGCTTATTTCTTCCAGATCAAAATCTTCTGCGTATACAGCATACGATTTAATGAAAGCCAAATTTACAGATGTTGATAAAGCCATTACTAAAGTAGCGGGGCTTAAAACTACCGGCGACACCCGTCTTTCCGGCAGGAAGGGGCGCACAGACGCGGGTTTTAACGAAGGTTTTGCTTCTGGAGGTTCCGGTGGTATAGACGACCTGCTCGGAGGTTTATTGGGTGGGGATGGCGGTCCTATTGGCGTTAAAGCCAAAGGTAAGCTGAGAGCTCCATCTGCTTCAGAAATCGATATGGGTAGTGCGGGCAGCAGACGTTCAGCAGCCTCCATTTTAAGGGTCGTACGTCAGCATACACCTGGTCTTCGTCATACTTATAATAAGCATCTAAAAACTAATCCGGGTTTTAGCGGTAAAATTCACATTAAGTTCCATATTGCCCCAAGTGGTAGCGTTGTTAAAGTAGAGTCTATAAGCAGTACCACCGGTGCTCCTGATTTTGATCAGGAGATTATAACCAAGGTAAGGCGCTGGCGTTTTGAGCCTATTACAGGTACAGGTAACGATATTGTCACAATCCCATTTACCTTCTCGGAATAAAACTTTAGTTTTATAGTATCTATAAACAAATAGTTCAAATAACCTTGAAAAGAAGACCACCGGTTTTTATAATAACCTTCTTCTGTCAGCGTTTTTAGGAAGGAGGGTAAGTCATCATGATGAATACTCGAGTTATCGGCATAACATTAGGTCTCTTTATCGGTGCATGGGTTTCTAATACAAGCGGTTCTTACGCTCGTGTCGAGTCTATGGGTAAACGGGCCACTTTTTTTATGGATGACATAAGTATTTTCGATAACTCTGCTAATATTAATGTATTTCCCAATTTTCTTATTGGCGAAATGGGGCGCTATTCTCAGGGTGATATAGACAAAAAAGCCATTAACAGTTTAACAACTACCAATTATTCTAACCCCAGGTACAATCGTGATCCAGAAGACCCCTGGTTTGGAGGTATTTTCTCATATTCTCTCAGCAAAAGGGGTGATGGTAATCTGTATCCTCAGCTTAGTATTGGTGGTGCTTTTAATCGTAGGGATACTGAGCTTTTCAGTCTGCTGCCAAATCATGTAATAACAGCAACCGACACTGTAATCGTACCTGAACCTGTCACCAACTTTGATGGCTTTCTTGGTTTTACCCTGGCTAATGGCGGTATGCTGGGCAGTCATATTTACGCTGCAGTTCAAGAGGGTGCAAATATTAAAAATGGCGAATTAGGCGAAGTTCATCCTGATATTAGCTCCATGCTTTTAAAAGCGGATATCGGCTTTAACTGGCCACTAGCAAGGAGCGTAGACGGCGAGCTCTCCTTTGGCGGCGCCATGTCCAGGTTTGGTCCCAGTTCCATCGAGTCAGATTTCTCCTTTTTTTTAAAGGCTCGGGCTTTCTCTACCATTGAGCTTATCAATGGTGAGTTAGTTCCTGTCTTCACGTATACCAGTCTTAATGCCCCAGGTACAGCAAAAGATCTGGTAACTGCCGGTTGCGGTATCAATGCCTCTCTGGACAGAGGTTTTTTCTGGTTAGGTGTAGAGTGGCTATTTAGTTCTAATGAGCTTACTGGTATGTCAGATCACGATTCACTAGGTCAGGTGTATACTATTGGTGATAATCAAAGAGTAAAACATACCACTAATGGCGGCCGTATATCTTTTGGCATTGAGCGTAATATCTGGTGGGACTGGCTTGTTATTCGTGTTGGCGGCCAAAAAGATATTGTCTATCATGAGGAGAAGAATGTCAGCGGTTATTGGGCCACTAATCCTGTGTCTAATGGTACTATTGATGACCATATCGGTTGGGGTATCGGCATTAATGTCGAGGAAAAGCTCAAAGTAGATGCTACCCTGGCTGAAGATGTGCTTTTTTCCGGTGGTAATTTGTTTTCCGGGCCCCAGCATCATGTAGTCTCCCGTATCTCTGCAACCTATTCTTTTTAATAAATTGAATAAGAAAGGCGTTTTTAAACTCATATTTATATATGGGTGGCTACTCCCTCTTTTATGCTGTTCCCGCAGTCCAGAGGAGTTGCGCAGTCAACTTCATCAGATTTCCCAGCTAGATTTGACAACAATAAGTCAGGAGCTCATCGCTCGTCAGCGTGATTCTGTTTTGTCTCAGCAACCATACTATGAAATTGTTGATTTCAGGGTTTTTCAAGGTGATACTGCTCGAAAGTATGCAGCATATGGCAAAGTCCACTTTTACTATTTAAAGGGCATAAAACTATATCAGTCTCGTAAGTATCGTTTTAATACTTTCTCTGGCCATTGGGAGCGCTTTGACATAAAACTTAAGCACCAATACAACCAAATTGGCAAAAGTATTAAGAGTCCGCAAACAGCGCAAACAGCGCAAACACCATAGTGTTTGTATTATTTTTGCATATTTGGAAAAAAGTATTGCGCAACTTTTGTCATACATTTACCTTTTAATAAGGAACAACCCTTTTTAAAGGGAAGGCGGTATTTTTAGTGTTTGGTTTATTTTCAAATGATATAGGTATTGATCTGGGTACTGCCAATACCCTGGTTCATGTCAGCGGCAAGGGCATTGTCATAAATGAGCCCTCTGTAGTTGCTATAGATCGTCGGTCTGGCAAAACTATAGCAATAGGAGCAGAGGCAAAACAAATGTTGGGCCGTACCCCTGGCGAAATATTAGCCATCAGGCCTATGAAAGATGGCGTTATTGCAGACTTCCAATCTGTAGAAAGTTTACTAACCAAGGTTATACGTAAAGTTCAGCGTTATCCTTTGTTTTTATTACGTCCCAGGGTTGTTGTCGGGGTGCCCTCGGGTATTACTGAGGTGGAAAAACGCGCAGTCATAGATGCCTCTCAAAGAGCTGGTGCTCGAGAGGTTTACCTGGTTGCAGAGCCAATGGCGGCAGCTATTGGCATGGGCATACCAGTAGAAGACGCCAGCGGTAATATGATTATCGATATAGGTGGCGGTACCTCAGAAATTGCTGTAATTGCCTTATATGGTATAGTGTGTGATGCCTCTGTGAGGGTGGCCGGCGATGAAATGGATATAGCTATTACAAATTATCTCAAAAAAACACACAATCTTTTAATTGGTGAGAGCACTGCTGAGCAAATTAAAATGAGGGTGGGCTCAGCCTTCCCCTTAAAAGAGGAAATGGAGATGGAGGTTAAAGGCCGTGACCTTATGGGCGGTATCCCCCGTACTCTCAAAGTAACTTCAGAAGAAATCAGGGAAGCCTTATCGGAGTCTGTATCGTTGATTGTTGAGGCTGTTAAAAAGGCCCTGGAAAATACCCCGCCTGAGCTTTCTTCGGATATCTCTGATAAAGGCATAGTTATGACAGGTGGCGGGGCAAAGCTAAGGGGGCTGGACGAGCGGCTTCGTCAGGAGACAAATCTGCCAGTTAATGTAATTGACGATCCCATGATCTGCGTATGTATGGGTACAGCCAGAATCCTGGAAGATTTAAATAAATTCCGCAAAGTTCTAATGCCGGCAACACGTTATTAATTTGTCTGCTTAATCAACACTCATTGTGTTTTTAATTGATCGTCTCATTGCTTTACTTACAAAAGGCAGAGGCATTTTTTCTTTTGCTTTATGTGTAGCTGTTTCCCTCTATCTTCTGTTTTCAGACACCGAGGGTAAAAGGCTTTTTCATGAAGTAGCCATTGTGACTATTTTAGCTCCTGTACAAACAGTTCTCAATTTTAAAGATAAATTCCTGTTTATATATCGGGAGAATAAGGCCTTACAGATTGAGAATGCTGGTTTGAAAGTGGATAATGACAGGTTGCGCCATTTCTCCAGACAAAACCTTCGTTTGAGGCAAATGCTTCAATTCCGCAGCGTAACAAACTATAATCTTGTATCCGGGGAAATTATAGCCCGCGACCCCGGCAGGTTTGAAACAACTTGGATTATTAATCTGGGTATTGTTGATTCTGTAGGCTTGAATATGCCGGTTTTAACCACCAGGGGTGTGGTAGGTAAAGTCAGCGAATCTTACAGGGATTACAGCCTGGTCCAACTTATCCAACATCCTAACTGTAAAATATCTGTTGTTAATTTACGTTCCGGCTTAATCGGCTTGTTGGAGTCATACCAAATTGACCGGCTGATTGCGCGATTCCCAGCCTATTCAGATGTCCTGTATGGGGATACACTGGTTACTTCCGGTATGGGGGGGGTCTTTCCTAAGGGGTTATCTGTGGGAGTTGTAGCAAAGGAAGATCTTGATTCTGACGATATATTAAAAGGTGCAGAAGTCGTGCCTTTTCAGGATCGTAACCTGGTTGAAGAGGTCTTTGTTTTCCGCAAAGAGGCTTCGTGGAAATTGAAAATGGCTGGTAATTAAATGATTTTTTTGCGGAATTTTCTGGTATTATCTTTTGTGCTTGCGGTACAGTCTACCCTGCTGCAGTTCAGAGCTCTTCAAAATGTGCATCCAGATTTTATCATAATAATTCTTGTAATACTTTCTTTGAGATATGGCCCCGTTTCTGGTCTCTATCTGGGCTTCTGTATTGGTCTTGTACAAGATGTATATGCAATTGAAACTCTCGGGGCTAATGTTCTGGCCAAATGCTGTATAGGGTATTTTGTTGGATTATTTGATGAAACACATTTTAAAACAACCCTTTTTACGCGGCTATTATTCATGACATCGGCTTTTATTTTTCATGATGTTATTTATTTTCTGGCTTTTAATCTCAATTCCCGCGCTTTTTTTATGGTTATCTTAGAACAAAGCCTGGACGTATGGGCAGTATCATTAATTGCAGGTTC
The DNA here is from genome assembly GCA_964603925.1 of uncultured Bifidobacteriales bacterium. Taxonomy (GTDB): domain Bacteria; phylum Fibrobacterota; class Fibrobacteria; order UBA11236; family JADFYW01; genus CAZRWX01. Next base: position 37,907 of record CAZRWX010000008.1, read on the forward strand.
CGTTGTTTTGTACCTTTACAAACCAGGGAATAAAGCAGAATTTTAATGGAGCTAATCAATCTTCAGGATGACCAGGTATATCGTAATGGCACTAGTTTTAAGCTAAGCGTTTTTGCGGGTATTATTCTTTTAGTTCTGGTTTTTCGCTTATATTACATACAGATACATCAATACAATCTCCACCAGCGGCTTTCGGACGAAAACCGAATTAAACTTCGGATTATAGAGCCTCCGCGGGGTCTGGTATTTGACAGGAATTTAAATATACTAGCCAAGAACAGGCCCTCATACCAGGTTTCTTTGTTGTCTCAGGAGCTGAAAGACAAATCCCTTGTTATCAGCAATTTAATGAAAACAGCGGACTCCACAGGTAATAGTGTATTTGATTCTACCCATATATCCAACCAAATACAAAGAGGGGTATGGCGCCGTTTTCGTCCGCAGGTTATTCTGGAAGACGCCTCACCGGAGGTTGTAGCAATTGTGGAGGAGCATCAGTTGGACCTTCCCGGTGTAGTCACAGTAATAGAGTCCCGCAGGCATTATCCTTTTGGCGCCCTTGCCGGGCACGCCTTGGGTTACACTACCGAAATAAGCGAAAAAGAATTTGATGAATATAAGGAGAAGGGCTACCGGCTGCAGAATCGTGTTGGGGTCGAAGGCCTGGAAAAAAAGTATGAATCTCTTTTTCGAGGAAAGGAAGGTAAGAAATTTATTGAGGTAAATGTGTATGGCAAGGAACTGCGTGTCTTGGGCAATATGCCCAATACTGAAGCTGTGCCAGGCAAAAATATTGTAACCACTCTTGATCTGGACCTGCAAAAAGTTGCCGAAGCCTCAGTACCTGACAGCATAAAAGGGGCTGTGGTTGCCATTGACCCCAGGAATGGGGAAATTCTGGTTATGCTCTCCAGTCCCAGACTCGATGGTAATATTTTTTCTCTTTCTAAAAGGCAACGCTCAAAAGAATGGGCAAAACTGGCCCTTGACTCTGACAGGCCTTTGAATAACCGTGCTACTATAGGCTTATATGAGCCAGGGTCTACATTCAAAGCCGTTGTCAGCCTGGCGGGTTTCAGAACCGGTCAATTACCGGCAAGTTATCGCGGTTTTAAATCCTGCCGTGGGGGGTATAAATTCGGTAACAGGACGTGGAAGTGCTGGAAAACGTCTGGTCATGGGTCATGCGACTTCTTTAAAGCATTTCGGGAATCCTGTGATACATACTATTATCAGGTTGGTCTTTTAATTGGCATGGACAATATTAATGAAGTTGCCCGTGAATTCGGTTTTGGCAGGATCACGGGTTTAGATCTTATGGCCGAGAGGTCGGGCCTGCTTATGGATTCCGCTGTATATAATGCCAGATTTAAAACCAGAGGGTGGAGGTGGACAAGAGGGCAGGTTCTCAACCTGTCCATAGGCCAGGGGCAGCTGGTTACACCATTACAGCTGGCAAATTACGCTGCTGGTCTGGGTAATGGGCGTAAGATATACAGGCCCCATCTGCTTAAAGAAATACGCAATATAAATGGGGAAACCCTTATGCGCTACGAACCCGCCATTCTGAATCATTTAAAAATAACTCCTGAAGATCATAAAAATATTCTGGAGGGTATGAGGCAGGTTGTGGAGGAGCCGGGGGGCACAGGCAGCAGGGCGCGTGTTAAGGGGGTAGTTGTAGGTGGCAAATCCGGCTCTGCAGAAAACCCCCACGGAGCATTAACCCATGGCTTGTTTATTGCGGTAGCACCGCTTTATAACCCTGAAATAGCCATAGCCGTTATTTTAGAAAATATAGGGCATGGTGGTTCAGTTGCGGCCCCCATCGCTGGTAATATTTTAAAACAATATTTTTTACGGAGTGCCATTGGAAAAACTCGCAAAAAAAGTTGATTGGATCTTAATATTCAGTATTCTTTGCCTGATAATAATAGGTGGAGTACTGGTATATTCTGCTACTATTAACGAGCCTGGGGAATACTGGCAAAAGCAGGTTGTTTTTTATGGACTGGGTCTTTTGTGTGTATTCTTCCTGTATATTATACCAGCTAAGTTTTTTTATATTGCCGCTTACCCGCTTTACTTTATGTCCCTATTTCCGCTTTTCTATATATCATTTTTTAAATCCGGCAGTGTGGAACGGTGGATACAGATATCGGATGGGTTCCACCTTCAACCCAGCGAATTTTCCAAAATAACTCTGGTACTGGCGCTCTCACGGTATCTTTCTCTTAAAGTTATTTCTCTTTCAAATATAAGGTCATTAATTGCGCCCTTAATGATATTTTTGGTGCCTTTTATTCTTGTTCTTAAACAACCGGATTTAAGCACCGCTCTCGTATTTGGTGCCGTTCTCATGGCGCTGTTATACTGGGCGGGTATGAAAGCCTGGGAACTCTTTATTCTCATTTCACCCATTCTCTCCATAATCCTTACATTTCAAGAGGTTTTATGGGCCATTCTAATTGTCAGTCTTTTTCTAATTCTGTGGACTAACCGTGTCAAACTCATATTATTTATTTCAGTTTTGTTTACAAATCTGGCAGCGGGATATTGCGCCTTCCTTCTTTGGACCAAAATTCTCCGGGAGCATCAACGAGCCAGGATTCTAACTTTTATTAATCCCATGAGAGACCCAAAAGGGGAGGGGTATCAGGTAATTCAATCTAAAGTGGCAATAGGTTCCGGAGGTATATTCGGCAAGGGGTTTGGTAACGGCACTCAAACCAACCTGAGCTTTTTACCAGAAGAACACACAGATTTTATATTCTCCGTTCTGGGTGAACAGTTCGGCTTTATGGGTTGTATAGTAGTATTAGGCATTTATTTCCTTGTCATTTATCGTATACTGCATATGTGTAAAGATTTCCGCAGCCGCTTTGTAAACCTTGTCTCTGTTGGTGTAGCAGCCATTTTTATTTTCCATGTTTTTACCAATGTAGCCATGACCCTGGGCATGATGCCGGTTACAGGGCTGCCTCTGCCCTTATTATCCTATGGCGGGTCATTCATTATTACCTGTATGACGCTTATAGGCTTAGTAGTTAATATGAGGGCCTATGGTCAAAATTGGTAAGCGTCGGTCCATAATCAAACGGTACATGGCGGCACCAGTTTCTGTTTTAATTAACGGGTTAGAGCTTTTCAGTCATATTCTCCTGCCGCCTGTGTGTGCTATTTCCCGTTGCAATAACAGGCGCTGGCGCAATGCACCCATTTGTTCGGGCTGTATCCGGAAGCTGGAAAAGTTAAAGGGCGATGTATGTGAGACATGCGGCATCAGCGGGTGTCAAGACTCTCACGATGATGTTTCTAATGCCATATCCAATGTTCGCTCTCTTTTTGTGTTAACGCCCGAATTATCACAAATTATTCATGGACTTAAGTATCGAGATTCCCGCCGCCTGGGGCGGTTTTTGGCTCTATTCCTTAAATATGAAAAAGCCTTAATCGAATATGTCCACCAATACGATATGATTATACCCGTACCCTTACACCCTATAAGAATGCGGGAAAGGGGCTATAATCAGTCGGAAATAATTGGCACTCAATGGTCTCAGATTACGGGTGTCCCCCAGAAGGCGCATTTACTACAGAGACATAAATATACGGTAACTCAGACTAAGCTGGATAAGGCAAAACGGGGGCAAAATATTAAAAATGCCTTCCGCATTAAAAATATCGACACAATCCGCAGTAAGCGGATATTGCTGGTAGATGATGTTTTTACAACAGGCGCAACCATGGAAGAATGTGCCAAATGCCTTCTAAGCGCAGGTGCAGGCAGAATAGGAGCGCTTTCTCTGGCAAGGGCGCTAAAAGC
>CAZRWX010000009.1:0-12373 GCA_964603925.1 uncultured Bifidobacteriales bacterium
CTTTTTGCGGAGTGTAATAATTAAGATAAATTTTGAGAATTGAACATAGCGAAAAGTATATCTGTTGCTCTTTTAGTTAGTAAAACTGCCTGTGAATGGTTATACCAGCTTTAGGCCCGTCAGTATTAACAGGTCCGGAGACTGTTGTTTCTCCTTTTGAATAGCCGGCAAATGTATGCAGAGAGACCAGGGAGCTTAGCTTAATGGCCAAACCGGCGTCCCCCCATACACCTACGGGTGCCCCTTTGTTATTTTGAGTGGAGCCGGCCATCAGGCTTATACCACTCTGGATATAGGGGGATATACGGCCGCCAAACATGGGCAGCCTGGTATGTAAGCCAACAGCCAGAAGCTCCCAGGAATGGGCCTTAATCTGGGGACTGTATAAATAGACCTTAAAAGCTAAATCGTAATACCATTGTTTATGGCCGGCTAAAAGCTCCAGACCAATCTCCGATTCCGTTGAATGGAACTCTGTATTGTCACTAAAAAACTTGGCGTTGGCAATATAGCCCAGACTTTTGTGCCAGTTACCCCTGTCTGCACCCGGTACATCGGCTTTGACCTCAACAGGCAGAGTAAACGCCTCATAGCGAACTTCCTCTCCCAACTCGTACCTGTAAGCGGACCCGGCCAGATAATCGAAGCAAAACCCCAGGACACCTGCATAAAAAAATACGCCATTGCCCCAAACCCAGGGGTTTGATTTCCTGTATAAGTTTGCTTTATAAACCAGGGTATCCTGATTGTAAAGGGTAAGAGATCTTGTGGTTTTTGGCCTACTGTTGTTAAAGCCTTTAAACGATGTCCGTATACGGATTTGAACTGGGGTCTTACCAAGATCAATATCGTCTATTTTTGCCTGCAAAGTTTGCTCAGGGCTCTTTACCTCCAGGTAGCGGGTAGTGCCGCTCATAACAGTGGCACAGCTATTGAGCATCAGGCATAAACCCGCAAGCAGGATTATTCTTAAATAGTAATTAGACAACTCAGCCTTTAATATTGAAAACCCACAAATAAGCCGAAGTAGGGTATATCAACACAGGGATTCTCCTCCAGGCATGGTTTGGCTACATCTCTGGCACCCACAAATTCCAGATAATCTCTTTCGGCGTCTTTACCAAAAGGCACGATAAAAAAGGATACATTGAAACGGTTTTTAAGAAGAACACCGGCTCCCAGGAACACGCCGCCATGCCCGCCTACGGTAATATCGTAAAATGTGCCGATGCTGCCTTTGAACTGCAGCTCTGAGTTGGGGTTGCCAGCCAGCAGGTCAATGGAGACCTCGGGGACAGGCAGTACTATTTGAAAGCCGTAAACACCAAGAGAAACCGCAGTACGGAATGTCTCCTGAGGATTACTTAAATAATAGCTGTAATAGATTTGCGCCATTAATACCGCGAAGCCGGAATCAACGGCCTGGGAAATGGGAACCTCTGTGAAAACCCCGCCCACATTCCAACCCCAGAATGATTTCTTATTATATATGGAATCTGCCTGGGCAAAAAGCCCCGATGATAATATTGCCACCAGTATAACGGTTTTTATAGAGAGTAATTTCATGCTATGCTCCTTTTATTTAATAATGCCACTCAAAAGTCATGTTAACGGCCCCATGGGCTGTAAGACTGACCTTGGGCTGCGGGTTAATTTCTTTCTCCAACTGATTGTAGGATATAATCATATCTAAAATGTTGCCAATGCCCAGTGCGTACCAGTAATATTTGGCGTTTGACTTTTTTTGCATATTGGACCTTTGAGAACTGAAAGCGCCCCCAATCATGGCAATGTCAAAGGCTGTGAAAATAATGCCCAACTGGGGGTTTTGGGTAACATACAGCCCGCTGGCCAGGGGCATAATGCCCAGGGTTGCCGCCATATAAGGTCTTAAAGCCTCGTCGGAGCTGGTATTGGCAGACCAGGATGCACTTGTTAATGATAAAACCAGAAGTGACATTATCAGCGTATGTTTCATGATCCCATAATCCTGCCTGGTTCAGTCCTAATGTAATTCATATTACCAAGGCTTTAATAATAAACATATATATTTAGACGAATATGCACCCTGAAATGTTTACTCAAAATAAAAAAAGTAACTGTAAGATCAAAAATGGCCTGTTTTATATAAAACAGGCCTGTTTAATAAAGTCTAACTGACTTTATGCAGTATAGGTGCTGGAGGCTGTATCGCCCCCGTGCCCTGTCCAGTTGGTGTGAAAAACCTCACCCCGGGGCTTGTCTACCCTCTCGTAGGTGTGAGCGCCGAAATAGTCTCGCTGGGCCTGCAGCAGGTTGGCGGGCAGCCTGGCTGAGCGGTAGCCGTCAAAATAAGAAAGAGCGCTGGAAAGAGCGGGTACGGGTATGCCATTAAGGGCTGCCTGAGATATAACCCGGCGCCAGCTGGCCTGAGCCTTGTGGATAGTGTCCTTAAAAAATGGCGCCAGCAGCAGGTTGGACAGGTCAGCGTCTGTGTCAAAGGCTTCTTTAATTTTGATAAGGAAGGCTGAACGGATAATACAGCCGCCGCGCCACATAAGGGCAATATTGCCGTAATTTAAGTTCCATTCGTACTCTTTGGCCGCAGCCTTCATCAGGATATAGCCCTGGGCGTAGGATACAATTTTAGAGGCTAAAAGCGCTTGCTTGAGATCTTCAAGCATGGCTTTTTTATCACCTTTAAAGTCAGGAGTTGGACCATGAAGTAATTTAGAGGCACTGACTCGTTCCTCTTTAATGGCAGAGAGGCAGCGGGCGTAAACGCTCTCACCTATAAGGGTGAGGGGTATGCCTAAATCAAGGGAAGAAATACCTGTCCATTTGCCAGTGCCCTTCTGGCCCGCTGTGTCCAGGATCTTCTCAACTAAAGGGCCCCCGTCTTCATCCTTATAAGCCAGGATGTCACGCGTAATTTCTACAAGGTAGCTGTCCAACTCGGTTTGGTTCCATTCCTTAAATACCTCGTGCATTTCGTCAGCGTTCATACCCAGCAGCACTTTCATGAATTGATAAGCCTCGCATATAAGCTGCATATCGCCATACTCGATGCCGTTATGCACCATTTTTACAAAGTGGCCGGCGCCGTTAACGCCCACCCACTCGCAACAGGGGGAGCCGTCTTCAACCTTAGCCGCAATAGCCTGAAATATGGGCTTGACGTGCTCCCAGGCAGCCAGTGAGCCCCCTGGCATAATGCTGGGGCCCTTAAGAGCGCCCTCCTCACCGCCGGAAACACCTGTACCAATATAAAGTAAGCCCTGCTCCTCAACATATTTTGTACGGCGCTGGGTGTCCGGGAAATGGGAATTGCCGCCGTCTATGATGATATCGCCGGGTTCTAAAAAGGGAATAATCTGATCTATAAATGTGTCTACTACTGAGCCGGCTTTAACCATGAGCATGACTTTACGCGGCCTTTTAATAGTTTTACACAACTCATCCACGCTGCGGCAGCCGATAATATTTTTGCCTTTGGCCCTGCCGCTGACAAAACTATCTACTTTAGATGTAGTGCGGTTATAGGCGGCCACAGTAAAGCCTTTACTCTCCATATTAAGGGTAAGATTTTCACCCATTACGGCTAAGCCCACTACACCGATATCTGCCTGTTGCATCATTTTATTCTCCGGAAAAATTGGTTAATGGCTCAATTATAGAAAAAATAAGTTGTAAACTGTCTGACCCACCCCCCGCCTGTTTAAGGTATGACGAAAAGGCAAAACAGAGTGAAAAAACAAATCCTACAAAATCATCGCTAATTTTTATAAAATATGCAGATTGCAAGTAAGTGAGTCAATATGGTTTAAAGCTCAAAAATAATGAAATTTCATAACCTTAGAACCAAATGACAGACAGCCAATTATTACTTTCCTGATAATATTTGTTTTAAATAGCTACTTAAATATCCCAAGGAGCTTATCATGGCCATAGAGCATATAGATTATGACACCCACCCTCACTTTCAGAGGGACCAGCCCTTTGGCGCAGATTACGGCAGCACCATCGTCAGGCTACAGCAGGCTTTTAATAAGGATATCGAAGATAAAGAGTCCTTACTAAAAGAGGCCCGGGCTGCCATGGAAAAGTACACCCTGGAGGGGCTTAAAAAAGAGTTTGGTCTTAAAAGTCATTATTCCCTTGCTAAGGAGCTATACACAGACTGTATCTTCTGCAATGCCGGAGCTGTAGCCCGTATACTTACTACTACTAACCGGGAGAAGGAAGCTGTAGATTTTATCTTCGGCCTTTACGATCAGTTACGTGAGCTTGGCTTTAACAGGGGTTTTTCTTTTTTACCCAACCGCTTGGACAGCCGCACCTTTATGCCCATGAGGCGCCTTATGGACGAGTCATATATGGACAAAATTGGCTTTACAAAAAGAGACAGAATTTTCCTGGCTGTTGGTGACTGCCAGACAATGCTTTTAGCTGAGAAAATCCGGGATCAGGCATCACTCCCGTCTTTCGATATCATAGCCTATCAGCACAATTTAGGCTCCATGGTGGGTTCAGGCCTCACTAAACTTTTTAAAACAAAAGGTTATTTCCATTTTGTAAATGCGGCGGCTAATTATGCCATTTTCCCGGGAGCTAATAAGGAGCGCCGTGACAGCGTTCTTGCAGAAATGCAGTATCTTGTGGACTACGTCAATGAGCAGGATGTTGACATTGCGGTGTTTGTAACCCATGTATTTTTTGGCGCCGCTCAATCTGTTAAATGCAACAAAACCCGCTGGGAGGATGTGATGGACAGTCTTAGTGTGTTCTCTGATGAGGTGGCCGCTATACTTTCCAAGGCCAAAAATGCCCGCTGTATCAACTTACGTGATGTCTGCCCCCTGGTTATAGACAACGGCCCCTTCCGTGACGGGGAAGATGGCATTAATCAGCTGCACTTCAAGTTCCATTATTACGATAAGATAATGGCGCTTATTAATAAAGAGCTGGAATCAGTGTCATAAATACAGTGTCGCTTAGAGTTGCTCAACAGGCAGTTAACATCGAGTTGTTGAACTGGCATATAGTGAAAAGTTAAAAGTGATAAGTAAAAAGAGGTTTAGCAGCAGGTTAGACTGCTTATCGCTTTTCACTTATCACTTTTAACTAAATGCCTGTTCCGCAACTCTACTTTACTCCTTTCCCCCTCAGAATGACTATTTTAGGCAGATGTTCTGAAAAGAATCGAAGCTAAAATCCAATGTTGTTCAGGTATTCTAATCCCATTGTCCACCCTTACCAGGTTCTGATTTTTTTTATCGCCGCTCTTTTCCTCCACCTGCACAGCCAGGAGCTTCAGGTTACCTATCAGGGTTGTCTTAAAAAGGGGGCTGGCGGTGGTGATTATCTGGCTAATCCCAGGTGTGTGCGGGTGGGGCCGGGGGGGCGGTATGTTTATGTCACATCTTATCTGGACGACGCTGTCACCTGGTTCAGCAGGGACACTGTCACAGGTAATCTCACTCATTCGGGGTATTTACGGGATGGTGAACCGGGTATCTATGGGTTGGATGGGGTATCTTTTCTTGAGTTTGGCCCTGGCGGCAGCAGTGCTTATGCCACAGGTTTTATCTACAAAAGCATAGCCTGGTATACCAGGGATGCCGCCACCGGCGCTCTTGAGTATCAAGGGCTATTTCGTCATGACGAGGGCGATTTTTCCCTTATTAACGCCCTGCCAATTGCCATAAGCCCAGGCGGAGGTTACCTGTATGCGGGGGCTAAAACTCCCGGTGCCATAAACTGGTTTATGCGGGATGTTTCCACGGGCACGCTCACATATACTCCGGGCTCTTATGTCCGGGATGATTTAGGTGGTGTAGACGGGCTGGCGGGCCTTACCTCTCTTGTGTACTCTCCCGATGGATTATTCCTGTATGGGGCGGGGCCCGCAGACAGCGCTGTGTGCTGGTTTAAGGCCCAGGGGGATCTTGTCTATCAGGGGCTTCTGCGTTACAGCCCGGGTTCTGAGGGTCTGTTGGATCCGGGGTTTCTGGTAATGGGCCCCGGTGGCGGGCATATATACGTAAACTCCTTTGAGGAGGGTGCTGTGTGCTGGTTAAAGCGTGATTCAATCACTGGTTCTCTGTCCTACGCAGGGGGCCTTAAGCAGGGGCTGGTGCACCCCCGGGGCATGGTGATGGGCCCGGCCGGCAAATATCTGTATGTGACCGATAACGCGGGTCATTCACTTACCTGGTATAAGCGGGATACAGCTGTCGGCACTCTTACATATGCCGGGCAGATTGTAGACGGCCAGGGGGCCGACGGGTTAAAGGGAGCTTATTTCGCGGATATCAGCGCTGATGGCAGGGTCCTTTATTTGGCCGCTGACAGCGAGGCTGCCGTCAGCTGGTACAGTCTCAATTATCCTCCTTTATTTTCCATGGATCCAGGAAGTTTAGATACCCTTACTGCTGAAGATCAATTATATGCTGACACTGTTATAGCGGTGGACAAGGATGGGGACCAGGTTGCTTATTATACAATTCTTGCTTCTCCAACAGGCCTTTCCATTGACTCCCTTACCGGAGTTTTGAGCTGGAACCCGGGGAACGCAGATACTGGAAGTCATCAGGTTAAATTATTGGCCCGGGATACCTGGTCGGCTTATGATACCCTTCAATTCAGCTTATATGTGGCTAACATTAATGACCCTCCAATTTTTACTACAGTCCCTCTCTTACTGCCCGATACACTGCTGCAGGACCAGTTGTTTGTTTATCAACTGGCTGCCTCCGATGTAGATAACGCCTCTTTAATATATCGTATTGTATCTGGTCCGTCATCCCTTGGTCTGGACACAGCAGGCGGCCTTGTCAGCTGGCAGCCGCCAAACGCTGATACAGGCTCCCACTCCCTGGTGCTGGCGGTTACAGATGGTGTGTTGACGGATACTCTTAAGAAAACGATTTATGTTAAAAACATTAATGACCCGCCTGAGTTTATCACTTTACCATCTCAGGCGGATACCACCATTATGGAGGACTCACTTTATACATTCGCCTTAAGTGCCAGTGATATAGACAGTCCGTTCTTGAGGTTCTCTTTATTAACTGGTCATGATTCCATGCATGTGGACTCTAACTCAGGCCAAATCAGCTGGCGGCCCGCTTACGATAGTCCCGGGCTTTGGCAAATAATAGCCGTAGTCACCGATGGTTCTCTGGAAGACACATTAAATTTCACACTTACAGTTCTAAATAAAAATAATAACCCCGAGTTTTCACTGGTCAATCCCTCTAAAGACACTACAATTTTCGAAGGCGACAGCGTGGACTTCCGGGCTCTGATATTTGACGGGGATATGTCAGACACTTTAATAGCAGCATGGGTGCTGAATGGAGTAGTAGTGTCTACAGCCGTAATAACTAACTCTGATAATGGTATCCCCATGGGCGCATTACCGTCAGGCAGCAGTTTGGAGCCTGCCTACCACATAAACGGGAGCTCTGCCCAATACCGGTATCATACAAACTTTTCATCAGCAGGCAGAGATTCCTTGGCCTTAATTGTACGTGACAGCGGTTCGGTTGTATATTGTTACTGGCATGTTACAGTTCTAAATACCCCTTTACCACCCCAGGCCAAGTTTCCCCTGGAGAGTGAGGCACTGGCAGGTTATAGTTCTCTTTACTGGCGCGCGTCCGGGGATCCCGACCTGGGCTCCAGCTTCTGGTATCAGGTACAAGTTTCCTCTGATTCTACTTTTACCTCAATCCCGGCATTTTCTGATAATATAGACAGCTTATCTGTAGTCATAGATTCCCTGCAGGGGGCTGGTAACCTGCCCCGGGACACCATGCTTTACTGGCGGGTGCAGGCCATCAGCAGTGCCGCGTATACTACTGGCTATACAACTGGCCGCTTTATCCTGCCAATGGGCTTCACGTCTGTCCGTTCGGTTCCCCCCGGCGCTTTTGTCAGTGCTAACTGTCCCAACCCCTTTAGCGGATCAACAGTTATCAGTTTCGGTGTGCCTGGCGGGCGGGGGCAAATGGTTAAGGTGAGGGTATTTAATACAAAGGGCGACCTTCTCACAACACTGACACAGGGAACTCTAAACCCCGGGGCCTATAGCCGCGAGTGGAAACCCGGCAGTATTCCCCCAGGCATTTATTTATATGAAGTTATTATCGGGCCTGGTTTCCGGCATGTGGGCAGGATGTTGAAGTACAGGTAGAGTTGCTGAGCAGGCAGTTAACATCGAGTTGTTGAACTGGCATATAGTGAAAAGTTAAAAGTGATAAGTAAAAAGAGCTTTAATAGCAGGTCAGACTGCTTATCGCTTTTCACTTATCACTTTTAACTAAATGCCAGTTCCGCAACTCGAAAGCCAGCTGTACTATGGTTTGTTTTTACGCGCGTGAACATTGACCATGCCCACTTTGTCATCATTCTTCTTATTCTCCGGCCCTTTAGAGGCTGGTGCTTTGGCGCCCAAACTGGCTATAGCATTTTTTACCATTTCATCGCGGACGTCTTTTTTAAGGAATTTAAAATCCACTCCTTTAAAAGCCTCCGTTTTTTTTTGTTCCTGATATAACTTTTTAAGCCGGTCTTCTGCGTTTGACATATTACCTCCAGGGCAAACCCCTTTATATGCATTATATCATAAAAAGATGCAGTTTTTCAAACTTTTCCTTTATTTATTCAAACTTTGTTGAAATTTGGGTTTTTACCGCTTTGCACTCCCGCATAACGGCGTCTATTTTTAAGGGGCATTTTAAAACGGTTAATTAGTATAATCGTCTATATTGCACGTTGATAATTTATAGAAGGGTAAACTTATGCCGGGAAAATCGTCTGGAAAAGGGTCAAAATCCAAGGTCGTAGACAAAACAAAATCTAAGATCGCTGCCAGTCCTAAAAAGGAAAAACTTCCCGGGAAGTTTTATGAAAAGGAGCTGGCAAAGCTTCAAATTGAGCTGGTTAAATTGCAGGAGTGGGTGAGGCACAAAGGCCTTAAGGTAATTATCTTATTTGAGGGCAGGGATGCCGCGGGCAAAGGGGGCGTTATTAAACGCATAACTCAGAGCCTTAATCCCCGTATTTGCCGGGTGGTGGCCCTGGGTACTCCTACCGAAAGGGAAAAATCCCAGTGGTATTTCCAGCGGTATGCCCCCCACCTGCCGGCAGTGGGAGAAATGGTACTTTTTGATCGCAGCTGGTATAACCGCGCCGGTGTTGAGCGGGTAATGGGTTTTTGTACAGATGAGCAATACCGGGAATTCTTCCGTTCCTGTCCTGAGTTTGAGCGCATGCTTATCAGATCAGGAACTATACTCATAAAATATTGGTTCAGCGTCAGCGATGAGGAGCAGGAAAAACGCTTCCAGGCCCGTCGTCAAGACCCTACCAAGCACTGGAAGCTAAGTCCCATGGATTTAGAATCCCGTAACCGCTGGGAGGACTACTCCCGGGCCAAGGATGAAATGTTTGCCTATACCGATATTAAACAGGCACCCTGGTATGTGGTTGAAGCCGATGATAAAAAACGCGCCCGCTTAAATTGTATTAGCCATTTATTGAGCTTAATACCATATAAGGATATTACCCCCAAGCCCCAGGAGCTGCCAGCACGCAAAAAAGAAAGCGGCTATGTAAGGCCGCCCATTACCGATCAAACCTTTGTGAAAAACAGGTATTAGCAAACCGGTAATTACTCCATTGGTTTTATTACATTCCCGGTAACCGGTGATTGTATTATATGACTTCTGATGTTTTAAAAACAGCCCTTCGCAAAGGGGTCATGGCCATGAGAGCCAATCTGCTGCCAGGGGTATTCCTCTGGATAACGGCACTGATTATTATTCTGGCATATTATTTTCATACCCCGTCTCAGCGCTTACTGGAGCAAATTAGCGGGCTTAAAATCCGTTATGGTTTTTTGTTTTCTGCCATTTCTACTTCGCTCTTTGGCGGTTTGCTGCCTTTTTCGTTTCAGTTTTTTAAATCCAGACCTAAAAAACCAATAGTTTTGATCTTTTGATTTTTTATATCACTTTCTGGGCGGTTAAGGGTATAGAAATTGACATACTATACCGCCTGCAGGCCTTTGTATTTGGTGATAACACCAAAGGCGCCACTATCATAGCAAAGGTACTGGTAGATCAATTTATTTACTCTCCGCTCTGGGCTGTGCCCTCCCTGGTGCTCCTTTACCAGTGGCAGGCCAGGCGCTTTCCCCTGCACACCAGGTGGATTAAGCTTAATAAAAAATGGTATATAGATATGATCCTGCCTGTAATGCTTGCCTCCTGGGTGGTGTGGATTCCAACAGTGGCCTTTATCTACTGTCTTAAAATGCCCTTGCAGCTTCCTGTGCAGAATGTAATCCTGTGCCTATGGTGCCTTATGCTCATGGTGATAACCAAGGAAGACGGGCTTAAGGGTGTAAAATAGGCGCAGATACTGTTAATTGGGGTAGATTTAACAAGTAATTAGCAAAACAGTACTTTATGTCTTAAATATCTCAAGGCCATTATCTGTGGAATTAAACTTTTACAGAATAAAGAAATTGGCCAGCTAAAGTTTTATTTGCAATAACAGGGCCTTTATTTATATAATCTTCCCAGTCCATATAATTTAACTCGGAGTAATCTGTGTTTAAGTTTATTAAGCTTTTAATACTAGCCGCTTTAATAGCTGGCGCTGTTATTATGTGGCGTTCATATAAATCAGGTGACCCCACCGCTAAAGGTATTACTGACAAAGTGGTGGATGAGGTAACAGGCAATCGTGCCTATAAGCAGGGTGAGCAAATTAAGGAAAAACTTGAAGTTATTGGTAATCGCCAGCAGCAGCGATATGATAATATTATGGAAAGCGTAAAAGAGTAGAGCTTACAGGCACGTATAATTATGTCAGAGCGGCGTAAATTCAAAAGACGGCATCTCATTTACTATTTGCGTGTATTTGAGCAGGGGGGGCGCAATCTTTTAGGCCATGTGGCCGATATCACTACTGAGGGTTTTATGCTGGTTAGCGATAACACCATAAAGCCCGGGCAGACATATTCTCTTTGGATGCAATTACCTCAGGGTACCAGTTATAATGACCGCATCGAGTTCAAGGCGGAAACCCGTTGGTGCAAACCCGACATCAATCAGGATTTCTTTGATACAGGCTTTATTTTTGTGGATATTTCCGAGTCCGACTGGTCTCAGATTTCCAACCTGATACAACAGTCAGGCTTTAACGATTTGCAAAAAGGTTTCAATACATTTGAGCCTGACAGGCATTGAGTTATTTTTATCAGCAATAACTTTAAATTGTAGGGTATATGAAAATAGAAGCTAATAGTAAACTGGTAATGATAGGCGATTCCATCACAGATTGTGGGCGTCAGCATCCTGTTGGGGAGGGTCACCCCACAGCTTATGGTAACGGGTATGTAAACTTTGTACTTGGGTTGTTAGGCGCTGTCTGTCCTCAAGAGCGTATCCGGGTGGTTAATATGGGCTGTGGCGGGCACACCATACGCGACCTGGCCGCCCGCTGGCAAACCGATGTATTAGATCTTAAACCCGATTGGGTTTCTATTAAAATAGGCATTAACGATGTATGGCGTCAGTTCGACACACCTCTGGAGAGGGAGAAGTTTGTTAATCCGGAGGAATATGAATGCACTCTGGATACCCTGGTGAGCACAACTTTGCCTCATGTTAAGGGTATTGTGCTTTTAACCCCCTACCACATTGAAATTAACCCCCAGGACGCCATGCGCAAGCGTATGGGCCAGTACTGGCAGCTGGTTAAGAAAATTGCAGACAAATACAACACGGTGTTTGTAGATACCCAGGCGGCAATGGACAAAATACTCCAGCAGCATCACTCCACATACATAGCCTGGGACAGGGTGCACCCCGGAGCGGTTGGTCATATGGCTATTGCTCATGCTTTTTTAAAAGCCATAGATTTTGAGTGGTAGACTAAGGCTGTGATCAATATACCTCCCGGTGTTTCCATTGATGAAAAGGAACTATCTGAAACCTTCATCAGGGCCACAGGTGCTGGTGGGCAGAATGTCAATAAGGTATCCACGGCAGTCCAGCTCCGTTTTAATATCCGTACTTCACCGGGTATACGCGAGGACATCCGTGTTCGCTTAATGCATCTGGCCGGCAGCCGTCTTACCGAAGATGGCGAAATAATTATTGAGGCCAAAAGGCACCGCACCCAGGAGCAAAACCGGGCCGATGCTCTTGAAAGGCTGATTGAGTTAATAAAAAAGGCCATGATAAGGCCAAAAAAGCGCCGCAAAACCAAACCCACAAGGGCATCTAAAGAACGAAGACTGGAGGGCAAGGAGCGAAAGGGGCAGGTAAAAAAGGACCGCCAAAAGGTGGGCCGGGGACTCATGTAGGGCCATCGT
>CAZRWX010000009.1:12473-41217 GCA_964603925.1 uncultured Bifidobacteriales bacterium
GTAGGGCATCGTGTAGGGCATCGTGTAGGGC
Organism: uncultured Bifidobacteriales bacterium; assembly: GCA_964603925.1. Taxonomy (GTDB): domain Bacteria; phylum Fibrobacterota; class Fibrobacteria; order UBA11236; family JADFYW01; genus CAZRWX01. The sequence continues at coordinate 12,505 of CAZRWX010000009.1, forward strand.
ATCGTGTAGGGCATCGTGTAGGGCATCGTGTAGGGCCAGTTCATGAACTGGCCCTACATGAACTGGCCCTACATGAACTGGCCCTACATGAACTGGCCTTACATGAACTGGCCTTACATCTTCTTGATAATGTCTTTGAACCCTTTAAGAAAGACCTTCTGCACAACGGGGTTGTTGGCATCCAAATGCATTTGTAAACCGCTATTTGGGCAGTATATGGAATAATCACCTCTTTTAACGGTGCTTAAACCTGCATGTACATCAAAATAAAAACAGCCGTGCTTTTTAGCTGCAGCCTGCAGCCTTTGGTTAAGTTTTTTTACAAAAAATGAAATGGGCATTTTGGTAAATGTAGGCGGGTGGTAGCCCCACATAGGATCACGCATCCAACGGGCCAACAGGTTATTGGGGGGGATAACGCCGTAAACCAGCAGCCATTTAACGCAAGTGTGCTTTGCTCTGAGCTCGTCAAGATAATTAAAATAGTTTTCCACCATGGAATCCATCCAAACGTATACATCTTTGGTTGATGAGCCTGCTTTATGAATGTGGCTGCGGAGGTCGATTTCACCACAGGAGAGCGTGAGAAAAACATTTTTTTTAGAGTTGGCTTTAATGGCTTTATCAATGGTTTCCCGCTCCCGATGGCTGGGGTTTTTACCCACAGAATAAAGCGTGGGTTGATCGGTTTTTACAGGAGAGTCGGACTTGAACTTTAATGTGCTGCTGAGGTAGTTCCAGGGAAAGAACGGCTCACGTACGTGGGAATCTCCCCGAGCTACAAAATTGATATCCTTAATGTTAGCTGGCATTTTACATCCTTTTTGTAAATAAAAAGAGGAAATGATACTAAAGATAAATGGTGTTGTCATGATTAGATATGGGGATTTTTGGCAGAAATTGCCCCATTATCGCACATTTTTAATGTTTCAGAGGAAGGAAAATTACCTGGCGAAAATACTCAGAAACCCTTCTTAATAATTACACCGCTTTTTTTCTGTTCCAGATTGCTATTTTTCATTTTTCAGTTATGGGATGTGAGGGATGGTTTTATGAGCGTTATTAATGTTTTATCAAAAGGGCGGTTGCTGGTTTTTGTGCTTCTGTCCCTTTATGCCCGGGGCTGGGGGGTTATAGATTCCCTCATAATATTACACACTAACGACTTGCATGCTCACATTCAGGGGGACAAAAAGAGAGCGGGCGCTGCCCGAATAGGGGCCCTTTTTAAAAAGACTAAAGCCAGGCGTCCCGATGTTCTAATTTTGGATGCCGGGGACGCTATAATGGGAACACCGGTTTCCAGCAAGTATAAAGGTGTGCCCATATTTGAGATTATGACTGCCATGGGTTACGACGCCGCTGGCCTGGGTAATCATGAATTTGACTTTGGCTGGTCCATGATTAAACAATATCGTGATGCGGCCAAACACCCGTTTTTATGCGTAAATGTTTTTGATTCAGCAAAAAATGCCGTGGGGGACGCGCCCTATATGGTTATAGATATTGATAATGTATTAGTGGGCGTTATGGGGGTGGTTACCGGCAACCTTATGGATATTATTTCCCAAAAAAATAATATCGGTCTCAGGGTTCTAGACCCGGTAAAAGAGGTTAAAAAATACATTCCCGATCTTAAAAAAATTGTTGACATAATTATCGTCCTGTCTCATTTGGGTGTGGATGCTGATACGGCTATGGCGCGCCAGCTTCAGGATATTGACATTATCATTGGCGGTCATTCTCATACTATTATAACAGAGCCTCTTAAAATCGGTAAAGTTATTGTGGCTCAGGCCGGAGCTTTTGGGGAGCAGGTGGGCTACCTTAAGGTATATGTGGATCTAGACAAGCAGAAAAGGGCCGGTGTCAAAGGTGGCATTATCCCTCTTTCAAAAATTCCTGAACCCGATTCTGCCATCGACAGTCTGGTGCAATACTGGGAGGCTAAAGTTTCTAAAGAGGTGGATGTAATCATCGGTAAGGCCAAAAAGTCCCTGAACAAAAAGGACCTGCGGCCATTTATTGAGAAGGTTCTTAAAAAACGTACCAAAGCCCATGTGGGTTATTATAATGACGGCGGCATTCGCGCCACAATTCAAAAGGGCCCGGTCAGTATCCGGGATATATGGAATGTAGAACCTTTTGGTAACACCATTGTAAAAGTTAAGATGCCTGGCAGCCGTATCGGGGGTAAATTAAAGACTTATTTAAAAGAAAATAAGTTCAAAATTAAGCCCGCAAAAGAGTATATAATCGCAGCCAACAGTTTTATGGCGGAGCATCCGGTTAATTTTTTTGGGACCGATTCATTATCCATTGAGGATACAGGTATAGGTGTCCGGGAGGCTCTCATAGAGTATGTTAAGAAAAAGAAGAGCATTAAATAGAGTTGTGGACCTGGCTGACAGAAAGCAGTTCCTAGTGGAATCAGGACCGTTAGCACTTAGGTTGGGCGCTGGGGACAGATAGAAGATGAGCCGTGGAAAAGGCTGACAGTGGGCATTAGTTTGTGACATCGGGGGCAGAGGGATCTGGAGCAAAGGCTCTGTGAGTAATTACTTCTTCCTTCTAATTTCTAAAATCTTTGTTCGTAATTCTAACTGTTCTTTGTCTCATGCCTCCTCCCATGAAAAAATCTATCTTCAAACCCATGGAACTATCACTTTTTCCCAGACCGCGTAAATTTTCCCAGGGGCATCAACGGTTAGATTTTAGTAATGCCCGGTGGGTGGCAATACCTCCCGCTTTGTCTCCCAGGCTAAAAGGTCGAGTGCTGGAGTTTACGCGTAATTGGAGTAAAAGTCTGGGTATCCCTCTTACTCTCACAGCGGCGGTACCCCATCAGGGGGTTTGTCTATTAAAGGTTAATAAAGCCAGAGCGGGGTTTTTAGCTCAAGGGTATAAGCTTAATATAAACAATCAAGGGGCCGTACTGGAAGCCGGGGACGATGCCGGTTTGTACTATGGTCTTGTAACTTTTGGTCAGATACTGGAGCAGGCGGGCGGCCGGCTTCCCGCGCTTACTATTTCTGATAATCCCGATTTTCCCAATCGTGGTTTTATGATGGATGTAAGTCGTTCCAAAATGCCAACTATGTCCACATTAAAGGGCGTAATCGATATGATGGCGGCCCTTAAGCTAAATCAGCTGCAGCTGTATATTGAGCATACCTTCGCCTTTTCAGCCCATGAAACTGTATGGCGTGGGGCTTCCCCTTTTACGGCAGGTGAGATTCTGGAGTTGGACGATTATTGCCGCGGTCGCTATGTAGAGCTGGTGCCCAATTTTAATTCCTTCGGGCATTTTGAACGCTGGCTCAAACACCCCGATTATTTTCATCTGGCCGAGTGCGCCAGTGGTTACTCCGATCCCTGGGGCAGGTCTTTTAAAACCGGGTCTACGCTCAAGCCCAACCAGCAGAGCCTTAATTTCCTTAATTCTCTGTGGCAGGAGTATTTACCCAATTTCACCAGCTCTCTTTTTAACGCTGGCTGCGACGAAACCTGGGAATTGGGTGAAGGCTGGAGTGGTTCGCGCTGTCGTACACTGGGTAAGCACCGTATTTATTTAGATTTTGTACTCAAGCTTAATAAACTGGCCAATAAGCATGGCAGGAGTATGATGTTCTGGGGGGACATTATCCTTCACGATTCCAGTCTTATTAAAGAGTTACCCGGGGATATCACTGCCATGAACTGGGGTTATGAGGCCAGCCATCCATTTCCCTTCGAAACAGCCCTTTTTGCACAGTCGGGTGTACCCTATTATGTCTGCCCAGGTACTTCCAGCTGGTGTTCTATCACCGGCCGGACCCAAAACTGTTTGCAGAATCTGGCTGCTGCCGCCCGCAGCGGGCTTAAAAATGGCGCCAGGGGTTATCTTATTACCGACTGGGGGGACGGGGGTCACCATCAGTATCTGCCGGTCAGCTATCTGGGCCTTGGTGCGGGGGCCGCTTTCAGCTGGTGCTGGAGCGCCAACAGCAAAGTGGATATGGCCCGGGCACTGGATGTTCACATATTTAAAGACCCTGCGGGTATCATGGGTGCTTCTTTTTATAAATTGGGACTATCAATGGACATTATCCCTTACAACAGGCCCAATGGTACGGTTTTTAACGATCTCCTGTTTGGGAATATAGTTGATAAACCCGGTCTTAAGCACATGCCGGTCAAGGCTTTGAATAATTGTATAGGTTACCTGGAGGGCTTAAGTAATGACATCAGCGCTTCAAAGTCACCTGCCCGCGGTCGGCGGCTTCTTATAGCTGAGTTTCGCAATGCAGTGCAAATGGCGCGGCATGGGCTCTTAAAGGCCTTATCATTAAATACCTGGCGCTCTAATCTTAGCCAATTAGATAGGCATATCAAGGGTATTACTACCCGGCACCGGCAGTTGTGGCTGTCGCGTAACCGGCCCGGCGGCTTGTCTGAGGGCCAGAGGTGTTTAAGAAATTCTTTTAATAAATGGAGAACTAATAATGGAACTTTCAGTTAAGGATAAAACATATACCGCCCAGCGCGTGTTTTGTATCGGCCGTAATTATTCTGAGCACGCCAGGGAGCTGAATGATGACATTCCCAAAGAACCCATTGTATTTATGAAGCACCCCTTAAGCCTGGTGCCTGAAGGGGCTCCCGTGGCCTTCCCTCCTTTTGGCCGGGTACTTCATCACGAAGTAGAGGTAGTGGTAGTAATAGGGCAAAAGGGGCGGTTGGTAAAAGCCAGTGACGCTACTTCCTATGTTTGCGGGCTCACCCTGGGTCTTGATCTTACCATGCGCGATGTTCAGGAGGAAATGATCAAGCGCTCTCTACCCTGGGAAAAGTGTAAGTCATTTGAACAAAGCGCTCCTATCGGCGCTATCACACCGTTCCCCGATTATATTGAATTGGACAATATATCCTTTTCCTGCAAAGTAAATGGCGAACTTCGCCAGCAGGGTAACACCGGCCAAATGTTATTCTCTATAGAGGCCCTTATTGCCGACTTAAGTAAGGTATGGGATCTTCGCCCCGGCGATCTTATATATACGGGTACCCCGGCGGGTATTGGCCCGCTTAAAGTAGGTGACGAAGTATACATAGAAAGCCCCCAGCTGGGAGCTTTTAACTGGTGTATTGTGTAGGGCAGCCACCATGCCGGCATTTAAAGGGGCCGGCAACATTAAAAGAACAGATTTGCTTTATGCCCGATGAGCATTTTAACAAATGTGAGAGCTGATGAGCGTTTCCAACGCTAATCAGACACGCTCCATCGGATTATTAGAACGTAATTCCACAAGTTGGTGGGTTTCCGTTCTAATAAAGCCTTTAAAGAAATTATGCGTGTAGGTTAAAATTCTTTAAAGAATATTTGCCTAAGGGTTAAAATTAACATATACTATATTTAGCTGTCTGCTTTAATACAATACAATTATGATTAAAAACCGCTACCTTACTCGTCCTGTTTTAAATGATTTAAGCAGTAAAATGGTTTTTGTAGGCGGCCCCAGGCAGGTGGGTAAAACTACCATGTCCACTAAGCTTATTGGCAAAGAGTACGCTAATTACAACTATTATAGCTGGGACTTTCGCGAGGACAGGCAAAAGATAATGAAGTCAGAGTGGCCTGGTCAGTCTGGGCTGCTTATTTTAGATGAACTTCACAAGTTCCGTAAATGGAAGGCTCATCTTAAAGGCCAGTACGATAAATTTAAAGACAGATATAAATTTCTGGTAACAGGCAGTGCCAGGCTGGATGTTTACCGAAAGGGCGGGGATTCCTTGCAGGGCCGGTATCATTATTACCGTATGCACCCCTTTTCCCTGGCAGAGCTTGAGGGCCCAGTGCAGTCTCTGGAGCCTTTTAAGGAGCTTCCAATTCCGTCTAAGGCTTATGCAGGGTCTTTTAATGAACTTTATCAGTTCGGGGGGTTCCCAGAACCTTTTCTTAAACAGAGTAAAACAGTATTGCGGCGCTGGCACAATGAGAAGATTGAACGTATGTTCAGGGAGGATATCCGGGATCTGGAGAACATACGAGATCTGGATAATATGCTTTTACTAAGCGACCTGCTTCCTGGCAAAGTTGGTTCGCTTTTGTCGGTTAATTCCTTACGTTCAGACTTGGAAGTAAGCCATAAGGCGCTTACCAGCTGGCTTAATATACTGGAGGCCTTTTACTACCAGTTCAGGATATATCCTTATGCAACCAAAACTATCCGATCTCTTAAAAAAGATTCCAAACTTTATCTCTGGGACTGGTCGGAGGTGGAGGACGAAAATGCCCGGTTTGAAAACATGGTCGGGTCTCATCTTTTAAAATTCACTCATTTTCTTGAGGATAATCAAGGTTACAAAGCCAACCTGTTTTATTTACGTAATGTCCAGCAAAAAGAGGTAGACTTCCTGGTCACAGTTAAAAATAAACCCTGGTTCGCAGTAGAAGTTAAGGCAGGTAGCGAGACTGTAAGTCCTAATCTGTATTATTTTAAAGAAAGGATGCAAATTCCTTTTCTATATCAGGTTGTGCAAAAGTCCGGCATTGACAGTCTAAAGCGCGGTGTGCGGGTGATATCGGCGGATAAGTTCCTGGCGGGTCTAGTTTAAGTCTTCAATCTGGTATCAGGTTGGTTTGCGCGGCCTAAACCGGCCATCCTATTCATTTTTTCCCTGGTATGAAGATCTTAATACTTAATATTCTGGTTCCAAGCAGCGATTCCGGTTTTAGGAAGAAAATCACCTTCGCCCTTATCCAGAAAGGTCATGAGGTTGTCCCCTGTCAGCTGGTTCCACAACTCTAAGCAAAACTGTCCCCATTGCCCCATCCCAGTTCCAACTGCCCCCTGCCTGCCAGTTCCACAACTCTAACTACTCTTCATATCCCTTACCAGTGCTTCCACATCGCTCTCTTTGGTATCCCAGGAGCACATGAAGCGGGCGCCGCCAGCACCGATGAAGTCATAGAAGTGCCAGCCTTTTTGTTTTAGGGCCGATGTCATGGCTGTGGGAAGTTTGGCGAATACGGCGTTGGCCTGGCAGGGGAAGAGTAATTTTATGTCTTTTATTTTCTCCATTTTCTTATAAAGTGAAAGTGCACGGGTGTTGGCATTACGGGCATTGGCAAGCCAGCGGCCCCTTTCTAAAAGGCCCAGCCAGGGGGCGGCCAGGTAGCGCATTTTACTGGCCAGCTGCCCGGACTGTTTACAACGGTAGTCAAATTCATGTGCCATGTCCTTGTCAAAAAATACCACCATGTCACCCACGGCCATCCCGTTTTTAGTGCCGCCAAAGCATAGTACGTCAACTCCCGCTTTCCAGGTAATATCTTTGGGGCTTAAGCCCAGAGTGACGGCGGCATTGGCGAACCGGGCACCGTCCATGTGCACTTTTAGGTGGCAGCGGCGGGCAGCCTCAGACAACGCCTGGAGTTCATCTACTGCATACACAGTGCCCACCTCTGTGGATTGGGTTATGCTTACGGCCTGGGGCTTGGGGTAGTGAATGTCGCTGCGGTGTTTGACCAGGCGCTCCACCTCAGCGGGGGTAACTTTACCCTGACGGTGAGGTGTTAAAAGTATTTTGGTGCCATTACTGAAAAACTCCGGACCGCCGCATTCATCAGTTTCTATATGGGACACATTGCTGCAGATGATGCTGTGGTAGCTCTGACAGAGGTGAGAGAGGGAAAGGCTGTTGGCCGCAGTGCCGTTAAAAGTAAAGAAAACCTCGCAGTCAATCTCAAAAAGCTCCCGCACCTTATCGGAGGCTTTATCTGTCCAGGTATCCTCGCCATAGGCGCTGGCATGCCCCTTGTTAGCCTCCTCCATTGCCCGCCAGGCGGCGGGGCAGATGCCCGAATAATTATCGCTGGCAAATTGTTGTTTTTTGATCTTGGCTTTCTTCATAAGAAAAAAATAGCCAAAATCAGGCCTGTGATGGCAAGTTAATGAGACGATTTTGTCTGGGAAAGATCCATTCTTTTTGATTATTCTGCAGTTATACAGCTATACTACATTAACTCTTCCTAAGGTTAACGGGTGTTTGGATGATGCCACTACGGCCACCTTTTTTTAAAATAAATAATGGTAACCTTTTACTAAATCACGTTTTAAACGGCTTTTACACCTTTATCAAACAGATTTGGGTATTGAAAGGGCCATTAGCTATATTAAGCGTCAGTTTTAAAGCCTTAACCAAGAGTAGCCCATGGATAAAATTCAAGCTTTATTAGGCATTTTCATCGTTCTTCTGTTAGTGTCATTCTTTATGGAATGCGGTAACAGCAAGGATTACTCCGTAGGGGTGGCTTCTTCGGGTGTCAGTGCCAAAATCGATTTAACCGATCAGCTTAATCCCCAGATTTTACCCGATGTATTTCAAAGCGTGCTGGCGGGTATTCAGGTAGAGGGTAAACCGGACACCAAGGAGTTTCAGCAGAAGGTAGTAGGGGAGTTTTCTAAAGCTGTAATGAACGATGCGGATGTTAATTATCGTGTAGACTTAAATGAAGACGGCACCATCGACCCTCTCATGATAGTGCCCGAGGACGTTGAGCAAAAGGCCGCTGTGTATTCTTTGCGGGTAGCGGACCCTCAGGCTTATCCTCAAGACCCCGGCTCGGGCTCAGACTGGGACAAAATAGCCAAAAACCAGAGTATTGAGCTGGTTCAGCTGGCTGTCACCTTTGATCCCGAGGCCAAAAAGGTATCTGTAAGCGCCACCCCCAACCAGCATGTTTATGAGAATAGCGCAGGTGCTAATTACACTCAGCATTACTATGGCCATCAACACAACTGGATACAGACCTATTTCGCTTACCGGCTGTTCTCCTCCATGCTATTCATGCCCTATGGCTGGGGTTATGGGGCCTTCTATGGCGGTTATTACGGCGGCTATTACCGGCCCATGGCTTATGCCAGCCGTCCTGTACGTACAGGGCCTTCCAATTTTGCAAAAGCACCGGCTTCCAGCCAGGGGCTAAAGTCTGCCAGCGGTCAATCTATCAAGGGTTCCAAAGCCGCTTCCAGCACAGGGATGCCCAAAAGTATCAAACAGATGAAAAGTAAACGCGCTATGGCGGTGCGTAAGCAGAATTACAGTTCATCCCGTTCCGGCGGCTTCGGTAAAAAGACTATAGGTGCCTCCGGGCGCTCTGGCGGTTTTGGTTCAAGCGGCAGCAGTTCACGTTCCGGTGGTTTTGGGGGCAGGTCCAGGTCTTACAGTTTTGGCGGCGGTGGTTCCCGTGGTTTTGGGGGTAAATAATGAATAAAGATTTTCTTTCCTTATATATTTTTCAGCTTAAGCAATACGCAGCAGGTGAATTTTTGGCTGGTGTGGGATATTTCCTGGCAGCGCTCGTTCTCCTTTTTCTGGCCAAGCTGCTGAGGGATGTCACCACCATTGGCATCGATGATGATGCCGAAATCACCAATAAGGACAACTTTGCCTTCGGCTTGTATTCCGCAGGTTATTATCTGGGCGTAGGCCTGGTTTTTACAGGTGTATTCTTAGGCGATGGCCCTGGTTTCTGGGCTAATATTATCGATATTTTCATATACGGTATCACAGGTATTGTTTTCATGGCCACCTCTTATGCCATTTCAGACAAAGTTTATCTGCGCAAGGTCAAGGTCATGGAGCAGCTTCAGGCTGGTAACACTGCTGTGGCCATGTTTCTCCTGGGCCGTTTTCTTTTCGCCGGTCTTATCACCTTTGCCGCCCTGCATGGGGAGGGTTCCTGGTTTGTGTGCTTTGTATATTACATCCTGGGTGAGGTGGCCTGCGCCATTGGTTTCAAGGCCTACTGTATTGTCACACCCTACGATGACATCAAGGCAATCGAGGGGGGCAACGACGCTGTAGGTATTGTCAGCGCTGGTTTTCTCACGGCCATTGGTCTTCTGGCCCTCAATTCCCTCTGGGGTGATTTCCTTGGCTACGACATCATGCTTATCAATTTTGGCGCCTGGTTTCTGGGTGGTCTGGTTCTTCTTCTTATCTTTCGCAGCATAGGCAGCCGTATACTATTGCCCAGGTCCAGCCTGGTTAAGGAAATTCACGAAGACAAAAACAAAGGAGCTGCCGCCATTATGCTGGTGGCTTATCTGGTAATTGCCACTGTAATTGTGCTTAGTTTCTAAAATCCCGGTGTGGTGCATTGCTCCCGTCTGCGGGAATTGCGGCAGGCGCTTACAGTTAAGGAGTTGAAAATGCCTTCCCGTCTCCAGCGTCTTCTTCTTTTAGCTTCCATGCTTATGAGCGGGTTTTGCGGCATTATCGCTGAGCTCAGTCTTTTTAATCTGGCCAACTCATTAATCGGCGGTATGAATGTAGTACTCACCTACACTATGGGTGTGATGATGTTCTGTATGGGTCTTGGCGCTCTCACACTTAAGCTTAATATATTTGAAGGTCGTCTGCTGCGTTTTTTTGTGTCTGTAGAGGTTCTGCTCTCCCTGCTTACAGCTTCATCTGTTCCGGTTATTTTTTACCTGGCTGCGCTTTTTCCCGCGTATAACCTCCTGTGTGTACTGTTGTACAGCGCGTGTATAGGGTATCTCATAGGTTTTGAAATTCCTCTTATACTTCTCATTAATCAAGAGCTTAAGCAGCCCCTGCGGGACAATAGCGCCATGGTATTATTTGCTGATTATGCCGGTTCTTTAATTGCCTTTGTTATGTTTTCTCATATACTTTTAGTTAAGCTGGGTCTTGCCCATACCGCTCTGGCCTCCGCGGGCCTTAACTGGCTTATTGCGCTTGTGGCAGCGTCCGCTTTTAGTAAACGGCTGCGCCTGGGGGCCTTTGCATTTACTGCCGTTATCATAAGCGGGGCGGTCCTGGCATTGGGGGCCGCATACGTGGGGGCATTTATGGAGAGTACAGAGCAGCTTCATTATCGGCATAAAATTATCTGGAAAGCCAGAACACCATATCAAAAACTGGTTGTTACAGAAAATTCCGGTATTGGCAGCGCTCGTTATAATTCCATCATGGCTCCCAAACCCCTCCGGGAGCTATTCCACAGGCAATTATCCGATTCTCTGGAGGCGGAGCTGTCAGAGTTTAAATCCATGAACAACAAACGCGACCTGCGGTTGTTTATTAACGGCGGCCTGCAGTTCTCTACCCTGGATGAGGCCCACTATCACGAAATGCTGGTGCATCCGGCCATGGTCCTCTACCCCGAAGCCCGGGAGGTGCTTATAGGCGGGGGCGGGGATGGCCTGGCCTTAAGAGAGGTACTTAAGTACACACATATACGCCGGGTACTTCTTATAGACCTTGACCCGGAAATCACCAGGATCTTTACGCAAAACCCCATGTTCTGTGCTCTTAATGACTCGGCTTTTCATGATCCGCGGGTAGAGGTGCTTAACACAGATATGTTTACCTATTTAAAGGGGCGCTGTGATAAATTTGATATCATCTATTTTGACTTTCCCGACCCCCACCACTATGAGGTGGCCAAACTTTACAGCCGGGAGATGTATAAATACGCACAGCTGAGTTTAAATACAGGCGGTGTATTAGCCACCCAGGCTACCTCTCCGCAATTTACCCGCAAGGCTTTTCTCATCATTGGCAAAACACTTGAATCTGTATTTCCCGGCAATGTGCTGCCTTACCGGGCAGAGACCCTTACCTTTGGCGGCACATGGGGTTTCTATCTGGCTGTGCCCGGGCGGGGGTCCCGGGATATTAGGGCCGCACTTGATAACGGGAGCTGGGACGTACACCGGGTTTATCTTAATCAGGACATAATGCAAAGCGCCACCCGCTGGAGTTCGGTTACCTTCCAGGGCCGGGAAGCTCTGGGGGTTAATGACTTGTTTAAACCCATATTGGTAAGGGCGTATCTTGGGAAGTAGTGGGTGACTGAGTTGTGGAACAGGCGTGAGTTAAAAGTGAAAAGCAAAAAGTGAAAAGCAGCTTAACCTGCTACTAAACCTCTTTTTATTTTTCACTTTTAACTTTTCACTAAATGCCAGTTCCCCCGCTCTGCGACCAACTATCAGTAAGTTCCACAACTCAATCTCCTTCTTCCCACCTGAACAAAGCCTCCACCTGATCGTTGTATATCTGGGGGTTTTTTCGGAACGGGCAGTAGAGTGGGTCGCCTATTATGGTTACCATCCAGGAGGAATGAGGCATGAGCTGGCCTGCAATTTCACCCAGGTCGTATTTGCCCTCTAATAGCAGGGCGAACAGCTTGTGGGGCAGAGGGTAGGCCGAGATGTATGTTTCATCGACATGGGCCATGGTGGCTGAAACCCCTTGTTGCAGAAGACTGGCAGCGGCGCTGACCGGAGAATCTTTTTTAAATGTAAAATAAGGCCTGAGGGCCAGGGCCATGCCAAAGGAACCTGGTAAGAAGCCGAGTTTGCCGGTTTTAGCACTGCCCTGCCAGCCGGTGTATAAAGCCGCGCTGTCGCAGCCGTCGATGGTTGTGCCGGCGCTGTCCAGGGCTATGGTTATATCCTCCAGCCGGCCGCGTAATTTGGAGGCCATAAGGCGCATGGAGCTCTCGTATGTATAAGAGGCTGCCCTTGCTGTATCGATATTATCGGTGTCAATGCACCATTTACCTTTGAGACCGTGCTTTTCGACAATAATGTTGTTAGTCAGGTAATTTTTTATCTCTACAACACCCGGGCCGTCAAGGCGTAATACAATCATCTCCCTGGTACTGCCTGAGTCACCGGGGTCGGGTTTGCGCTTTTGCCAGCCGGCATGAAAGCTGAAAGCTTTAAGTACATTCATTAGCTCTGACTCCAGACTGGCCGCATCGGTTTCGTAGGTTTGCTTGGCATGAGAGCGCTTATCTGTAGTGCGGAAAACTTTAAGGGGCATACCCCGGGTGGTAACCAGATAACGTATACCGCGGCCTATGGAATCCATTTCAAGGAAGTTCCGCAGACGCGTTTGAATATCTGTCACATAGCGGTTTCGGGGGATTTCTTCTTCTGTAAGGGTTTTAAGAAATACCATATTACGGGGTGGGATACCCCGCAGCTTCTGGTAGAAGCGGCCCACCAGGCGGCTTTCCGCGCTGGCTTCATTTACAATTACTGCGATCTGGTTAACGGGTATTGCCGCTTGCAGATGGGGGGGGTGAAGCAAAAACAGCATGGCCCCTAACAGGCCGATTTTGTTTTGCCTTAAAGTTCGAAATTTGAATTTGGGTATTTTCATTGTTTTTAAAAAGACAGGCCTGTTATTAAACTTGTACTCTAAATTAAAATTAACCGCCACAGAGATGGCGCATTATCACACATTTCCTGATGAATCTGTTTCTATTACTAATTACCTTTTGTTTTTAGCATACACCTTTATCGCGGGTAATAATATGGAAATGAAAGATATCGTAATTGTGGGTAATGTTTCAGACGACCCTTTTTCCCTGGATATTGGCTACATTATGGGCCAGGTTCGTGATATTTCCGATCTGGTTTCACTCAAAACATTTGCTAATTCAGAGTTTTGTCCCCGGTTTCTGGTAAATGAGGAAAAGGAATACGAGGACATAGGCCGCGGTCTCAATGGCAAAACAGTCATTATTTGCTCCACCACTCAGCATTATAATCAAAGCCGTAATGGCCTGGCCATGCGTACGCTTATTCTAGCCACTGCGGCTAAAGACAACGGTGCCCAAAAGGTTATCCTGGTAGAGCCCGATCTATTCTACAGTGCTCAGGACCGCGGCCCCCAGGGCGAGTTCAGCGAGGAAGGCAGGAGCAAAAAAGACCAGAAAAAATTTGACGGCCAGCCTTTTACATCCAAACTTTACGCTTACCTGCTCAAAGTGGCGGGTGTCGATGCTGTTATTACTATTCACAACCATTCAGTTAATGTCCAGAACATATTCTCAAATATTTTCGAGGGGCAGTTTTATAATATTATTCCCGACCACGTTTATGCCGATTATATCAAAAGGTCTGACATGGTGGTTACCGGCAAAAATGGAGACAATCTTATCCTTTGTGCTCCGGACAGCGGTGCCCGGCCTTTTGCCGCTGCGGTACACAAAGCTTTAGGTCTTTCCGATTGCAGGATGATTACCATGCAAAAAGAGCGTTCAGGGGAGCGGCGCGTAGATCTTGAACTCAGTCCGGAGTCCCAATGCGGTCTGGAGGACCTGGAGGGTAAGGACATTATAGTCCTTGACGACATGGTACGTACCGGGCGCACAATTATCGAAAGCGCCAAGCTTTTACGTAAAGGCAACCCTAACCGCATATGTTTTGGTGTGTCTCATTTCCATTCCTCCCAGGAGGGCCGCGACACTCTTAATTCCAAAGCTCTGGACGAAATACTAACTCTAAATACCATACCTTCTATTCTCAACCGTGATATGCAGGGGCGTCTTCGCAAAAAAATAGTTGTACTTAAAATTGAGAAGTGGATTTCCCGGATTCTCCTGGAAATTCTTGGGATGGACGCATCCCGGTTTGCTAAGGACTTCTACACTGTCGATATGTCCTCAAAAAACCCGCGGTGGCGGCCTTCCACCATTATTTAAATTGTACTGGCCATTTGCCAGGTTTTATAACACAATAAATAAATGTCGGGGTCGGGCGGATGAAACCTGTTTTTCTTATATCCCATCGCGGTGCTTTAGGGGATTTTCTCCTTACATGGCCGCTAATTATTGCTCTTCGCTTTAAGTATAGTGAGCACCGTTTTGTGGGGCTGGGGCACCCGGAATATCTGGCTTTTGCTAAAAGCCTTAATATTTTCGATGAAATATATGATTGTGAATCCCGTCAATTTCTGTCATTTTATAGTGGTAAAACTTTGCCTAAAATCCTTAATCCGTTGGAATGTGTCCTGGCATGGTCCTCGGATGGTGATGGTTTGGCTACCTTTCTTACCAAAGAAAAGGTTAATAATGTATGTGTTTTTAAGCCATTTCCGGAGGTCTCAGGGCAGCATGTTATGGACTATCACCTCTCTCTGTTGAGCAAATATTCTCTGCCTCCCGTTCAAAATAAGCTCCTCGTACTCCCTATACAGTCTGAAAACGAAGATCATGCTGTAATTCACCCCGGTTCAGGCAGTAGCAGCAAAAATTATGAGCCTGAATTTTATGCTTTTATTGGTAATGAGCTTAAAAATAAAGGTATTAAGGAGGTAAAAATACTATTAGGGCCAAATGAACGGGGCCTTAAAGATATCTACAAAAAGCGTTTTACAGTCATTGAGCCTAAGAATGTATCCGATCTTGCCAAAATAATAGCCAAATCCAGCTTATTTGTGGGTAACGATTCTGGCGTAAGCCACTTGGCCGCCATGCTGGGGGTGAGGACACTGGCTCTTTTTAAGTCCACCGACCCTGCTCAGTGGGGTGTACGCGGTATTAAGGCCGAGAGCATACAGGCAAGCACAGAGGCCCAGGCTATGGCGCGTATACAAAAGGCTATAGAACATAATTAATTGCCTAAATCCCGCCGTTATCTATTTTTCTGAATTTTTACCCATAAAAGTGAATGTTTATTGCTGGAAATTGAGAAGTTTACTCACTATGGGGCATTTGAATTATATTTTTTAGCCTGAATCTATAGTTTGGTTAGTCTAATGAAACAAAAATTACTTTTCTTCACCTGTCTGGTTTGTTCGTGTTTTTCACTGTCTTTAGCACAGGTGCAGCTACTGGAGCATAATGAGAATGCTTTCAGCCCTCGTGTCGGCTTTGTTTATGAGCCCAGTATTATGCAGTGGCTCCTTGGCGCCGAATACACCATTGAGGGCAATTTTACTCTGGGGTGTAATTACTCTTCCAGCAAGTTTTTGGCAGATACACTTTTCAAGCACGTGCGGGACGTCAACCCGCGCTTAGCGTCAAAAATAGGGGTAGCGCCTTATGCCAATGAGGTTAAGCCCGAATCATTTGTCGTCAATCCATACATGTTTATGGAGATAATAGAGCCTGACAAGGTCTTCCCCCTCAGCTTTGCCATCAAGCTATCCTGGGCTTATTTAAGCGGTGATGCCCTGCTGGTGCCTGTAGATCATAGAGACTCACTTCTCATATTTGGTAATACTACCTGGCGGGACACTATCGATAATCCCGAGTCTCATAAATATCACCATCACGATATTTCCCTGGGTGGCCAGGTTGGTGCACGTTTCTTTTTAGCCACATTCAGCTCTCTGATCTTTTCAGGAGGTTACGATTTTCATTATGTTTTCAAGGAAAAAGGTGGATTTATAAAGACTTTGGAGCCCAATAGCACAGAAGAAATGTGGCACGATGGTGTTTTTGAAACTGCCTATCTCCACGGTCTGTCAGAGTTGCTTGGCATCAGCGCAGGCGCTAAGCTTACTGTCAGGGTTCAGGAGGATGGCACACCCATGATTTTTGCGGTCCTAAACTCAGGTTTGGTTTTGAAATTTTAATATGATAGACAAAAACCTTAAAAAACGAACAATTTCTTCAATCAGTGATTTACCGGCCCTTCCGGAGATCACCTCCCGGTTATTAGAAATGATTAATAACCCGGAGACCTCAGCTGCCGATGTTTCCAAGCTTATTTCAAATGATGTAGGCATTACGTCCAAGGTTTTACGCATGGCCAATTCGGCTTTTTACGGCATTCCCAGGACTATTACCACTGTGCAGAATGCTGTAGTTTTGCTTGGTATGAAGGTGGTTAATTCCCTGGTCTTTAGTATTTCAGTTGGTAATATGTTTCCGGTTGGTGATAAAAAAACCGGCCTTAATCGTAAAGCCTTCTGGAAACACTCTATTGCCTGTGCTGTCTGCGCCAAGATGTTAAGCCAGAAAGCAAAAAGGTTTGGTATGTTTGACCCGGAAGAGAGCTTCTGCGCGGGCCTTCTGCACGATATTGGCCGGCTGGTATTAGACCAGTTTTACGGTGAGGAATTGCTTAAAACTATTGAGGAAGCCGCTAAAAGTCAGAAACTTCTTCACGAAACCGAGCTGGAGATGCTGGGGTACCGCCATACGGATGTTGCCAATTGGCTAATCTCCAAATGGGAGCTGCCCCAGAATTTACGCATGCCTATAGTTAGTCATCATTTTCCCGCAAGTGTTGATACTGCCATAGAGATCACCTATTTAATACATTTATCAGATGTTGTAGCTCACGAATCAGGGTTTAGTTTGTATCAAAATGAAAAACACCCCATTTTATTCCCCGAAGCGGTCGAAATTCTGGGTATCTCAGAAAAGCAGATAGTCCGCACCCGGGAGGCCTTGCCCGGTGAAGTAGAAAAACTTGAATCCTCATTTATGTTTTCATAAAAGCCCCTGGTTTTCCCTCCATCCGGGCTAAACCAGCAAAATTTTCCAGTTTTTATTTTTGTGTGGTTCTGGCAGCGAGAATGAGTATATAATTAAGGCAACCTGGAATATTTAATCAGCCCTTACCAGGGGGCTATTTTTCCGAATCAGTTATTTCAAGTTGATATCTAATGCAGGCTTTATTTTTTGACATTCATTCAGGCATATCCGGGGACATGATTCTGGGGGCTTTGTTTAATCTTGGCATAGATTTCCAGGAGTGGCAGGCGGCCATAGCTTCTCTTAATCTGGATGGGGTTAAGGTAACACACACCAATGTCCAAAAAAAGGGCATTGAATGTACACAGGTCACCGTATCAGCGCCAACACTGCATCATCACCGGGGCTTAAAAGAGGTTACCAAAATTATTGAAGCAGGTTCCATGCATTCATCAGTTAAGATCATGGCACTCAAGATTTTTAACAGATTGGCCAGTGCTGAGGCAAAAGTTCATGGGTGCAATCTGGAGCATATACATTTTCATGAAGTGGGTGCTCTGGATGCCATTGTGGATATTGTCGGCGCCTGTCAGGGCTTTTATCAACTGGGCATAAGGTGCTTTTACAGTACCGCTCTTACCCTGGGCACTGGGGAGGTAAAGTGCCAGCATGGTGTTATGCCTGTGCCGTCTCCGGCTACTCTGGAGCTTTCTCAGGGGTTCAGGGTTATCCGGACCGAAATACCGGGTGAATTATGTACTCCCACCGGCACAGCCATAGTGACCACAGTTACCAATCCTCAGGGTCAACCAGGCTTCCACCGGGTTTTAAATACAGGCTATGGGGCAGGTACCAGGGATATTGAC
Organism: uncultured Bifidobacteriales bacterium; assembly: GCA_964603925.1. GTDB lineage: Bacteria > Fibrobacterota > Fibrobacteria > UBA11236 > JADFYW01 > CAZRWX01. Next base: position 30,604 of record CAZRWX010000009.1, read on the forward strand.
AACACTTCTAATAATTTAAGGCTTTCAGTTATTGAGCTCGAACAGGTTGGCAATGGGGGTATGGCTAATGAGGTGGTCTATCAGGTTGAATGCAACCTGGATGATATTTCCCCTGAAGTACTGGCCCATGTCACACACGCTCTTATGGCCCAGGGCTGTCTGGATGTATGGCAGGAGGCCATAAATATGAAGAAGGGCAGGTTGGGTGTTAAACTTGCACTCCTGGTAACTCAGGGGAGCCTTCATAAGGCCCTGGTTTTATTAGCTAAAGAAACCACCACAGGGGGCATTCGTTATTATCCTGTTCACAGGTTTATTTCTCAAAAGTCCGTTTGCGAAGTATCTACAAAATTTGGCCCGGTGGAAACTAAGAAACTAACTTTTCAGATAAATGGTGAAATTATTACACGCTGGTCACCAGAATATGAAAGCTGTAAGGTTACAGCTGCCCACAATCAGGTACCTATTTATAAAATTTACAATGAAGTCATTAAACGTATAGCAGAATTAGAAAATGAGTGATAAATTAGGTTTAAATATTGAGCTTAAAAAAGGGGATCCCGGCAAATTATGCGGCAAGCTAATAGCGTATGCTACCGTAGATACAGATTCCCTTTCTGGTTCCAATGCCATGGAGTCTATGATTAAAAACGGTATTCTGGCAGTGCAGGCCAATTATGTAGATCAAAGGAATATCAAAGATTTCTTCCAGAATGAATTCGGTATATCTCTGGAAAAGGGCATTCAGGAGATTATCGAACAAGCAAAGGACAGCGGTGGCCTGGAGGGCGCTCTTGATCCGGACATTGTCAGAGATAAACTGGAATCCATGAGGAACATGGAGTTTATACCTATACCAGCTAAAATTGCATATTTTGAATCAGAGGAGGAAATCCTGGAGCGCGAGGAAGACATTTATTATTTGGGTCATTTTCGTATTGTGTCTCATGCCCATCTGTGTGTTAACTCTTTTCCTATTCTATATCAGGCTAAATTTCGTGAGCAGGAGCATAATCAGGTTTCTCAGGAGATAGCCGAAATGCTCAAAGAGCTACCGGTTTCTGCCATTCCCTCAAAGCAGCAGGATTCAACTACCAGCAATATCAGTAATTTTAAAGGGGATTTAAAAAAACACCTGCTAAAAATCCTGATCCCCAATATGTTGTACTCAGTCAGTAACCAGGAAGAGTATAAAAAGGCCGAAGATCAATTTAAAGAGTTCATGCAGAACTTTTCTTTTCCGGAGGACACCAGAGAAATTATCCGTCTGGTCAGCTCTAATCTTAAGAATGATGATACAAAACTCTCCAGGCTGGAGCTCATGGTAGACAAGATAGAGGCCCTGCAAAATGAGGACTATACCAGGCTGGAGGCCATTAAAAAGCAGCTGAAAGGGTTAAAATAAGGATTTACTATGTGCTTAATACAATTTGGTTCCAAATTAAATTTCCAGCAGACATCTAAATTCATGGACAGTGTAGAGGCTTTGGTTCAAGAGGGCAAAAAGTCCATCCGTATAGATATGAGTACCTCTCAATATCTTAATTCCATCATGCTTTCAGGCTTAATCCGTGCGCTTAAAATGTGCGAAAAAGCGGGTGTCCAATTATTATTGCAGAAGGTCGACGCTTCAGCTATGACACTATTTGAAACCACAAATGTACTGGGGCTGTTCAGCATTGAGAATGACGAGCCACCCGTACCTTTATCTAGCAACCTTTCCATTACTGCTGATGAGATTACAGATGGTGATATAAAATTCGCAATTAAGGGCAGTCTTAATATACCGGAGCAATGCTTAAAATTCCGCAATTATTATGAGAGTAATATGGCCGAAACCAAAAATGTTGTTCTGGATTGTTCTGAGCTGCATCATCTGGGCTCTTCGGGTGTTACCGAAATGTTCCGTTTAAGGGGTATTCTTCAAGAAAAGGGTGGCAAGCTGGTTATTGTCAGCCAGACAGATTCTGTTGAATCTGTCTGGCGTATGATGCATCTGGATACCCTTATTCCCAAGGTTACTACTCTCACTCAGGCCCGTAAATATTTTTCCTGAATCACATCTTTTCACGCTGTACAGCCTTCTCCTGAAGGCAAAACCAAACAGGTAAAAGGAGTTCCCATGACAACAAAAACCATTATTTACATTAACTGTCTTCTTTTCTTTGTATCCTTTGCCATTGGCCAAGGCGCTGAGGGTTCTAACAGCCTTTATAATCAGGCTCTTAAATATCAGGCAGAGCAAAATTACGAAAAGGCTGTGAGTTTATTTACTCAATCCATAGACCAGGAGGGTGAAACAGAAAATGCCCTGGCCAATCTTGGCTTTTGTCGTCAGCAGGAAGCTAAAAACTATCTGAATAAGGCTTATGGCAATTATAAAAAGGCTCTTAAAATCAACCCTAAACATGAGGAAACTCTTGGTTACCTGGGTGAGCTTTATTTATTACAGGGTAATGTTTTAAAAGCTCAGGGTATACTTAATAATTTAAAAGATTTAAAATCTACAGAGGCCGAGGTGCTCCAGGAAAAGCTCGACAATATCAAAGCTCAAGTTAACAAGCTCGATAAACAGTAATGTTAAATGTCGGGCCCAGGTTAAGGGTTCAATCATGAATAGAAAGGCCCATAACCTGCCTCTTAGTCTCAATTCCTGTCAACAATCTACCTGACCGAGTTTGCTTTTTGCCCAAACCCTGCATCTTTGTATCTGATTTACATTTGGGTGCTCCATCCTGCCACTCTCAACCCAACCAGGTAGAGTATTTTCGCGCCTTTTTAGCCGGGCTTAAAGATAAAGCAGATCATCTCTTTATTGTGGGAGACCTGTTTGATTTCTGGATGGAGTACAGGGATTACATACCAAAAATTCATTTTGGAGTACTGGCTTCGCTTTTGGAGCTTAAACAGGCTGGTGTCCGCATTCATTATTTCAGCGGTAATCACGATTTTAATCTGGGTACTTTTTTTGATCAGCAGCTTGGCATTAAAACCTATAACGGACCCGAGATGGTACATCTGCAGGGCAGGAATATCTGGATATACCATGGTGATGGTATGAGCCGGTCAGACTGGAAATACCGTTACGCCAAACCTATAATCAGGAGCCCTTTGGCCAACTGGTTATTTAAGCTTATACATCCCGATTTGGGCATGCGCCTGGCCAGGCTGGTAAGTGCTTTTTCCCGCCGGCGTATGAAGGACGGCTGCGCTGATGATTATGCCGCAACAGCTGTGGACTTTTTGCATAAAAATGGGGCGGATGCTGTTCTCCATGGTCATACTCATAGAGCCTTTGTGACTCAGCTTCCTGAGGGTACTTATATTAATACCGGAGAGTGGATAAAAAACAATTACTATGTGGTATTAAAGGGCGGGCAGTTCTTTCTTAGGAGATATGAACATCTTTCTCCCATTGAACTCTAAGCTCTGTTAGTTTTTCTTTCAAGGATAACCATTGCCCCCCTGCAAACCATTCTTGAAGTTTTTGAGCGGAGTAAAATGATTCTATTTCCGCCCCCCAATTCCAATCAAAAATCTCAGCATTGTCCTTTTCCTCCTGCCTGATCATGCATAAGCAGTGCAAAAGGTGATTTTTGGCCCCCAGCCGGTCGAAATCCTCCTGGGTAAGAGTCCTTTTAATCCGTTCCAGGTAATAGTAACCACTATGGGAATATATTTTATCACCGATAACGGGGCAGTTTATGGCCGCTAATTGTGTCCTTAGCTGATGCCGACGGCCTGTAAATGGGAATAACAGACAAAGGGATTTGCCCTGCTGTTTGTACAGTGTATAGTAGTAGGATATGGCCGGCTTACCATGATCGCCTATATGTTGTTGACAGCGGATGGGGCTGGAGATATCAGTATATACATAATTTTTTAATACACCTTGGGGCTCTTTTGGTGCCCCGCTTATCACTGCAGCGTATATCTTAAACCAATGGGCGGCCCCCTGCTTGGGAGAGTGGGTCCTGAGAGCCTCCACTGTGCGGCCAAAGACCGTAATACCACTGGTTTCAGCGTCTAACCGGTGTAGAGGTGCCAGGGTTGAATTATGTGTTTGCCTGCGCAGCAGGTTAACCAGCGTATTATAAAATATTTTACCTGTACGGTGAACGGGCAGGCCGGCGGGTTTGTGTACATACAATAGATCATCGGGCTCTGCCAGAATTTTGTAGTCAAGGGGTACATCGGGTTCAGCATAATTTACAACTTGAAACTCCAGCCTGTCACCCGGATTTACAGTTGTACAGTCCAGGGCGTATTGGTTATTTACCTTAACTCTCTCTTTACCTATCAGGTCAACCCATTCTTCCCGGGTATGATATGTGAAACGCCACTCAAAATAATCGAGGATGTTTATAGATGATTTAATACAATCTGCAGTGGTTATAAAAGTTGTATTTATAAGAGACAATTTAAAACCTGCCCAATGCAGTCATCAGGATTTTAGAGGAAATCCTGGGAGATTAGAATTTCATTAACCAGGGAATCTGTTTGAGAACCCTCGAATTTATTAATCCGAATGAAATGCCCCTTACCGTTAACTAAAAGCAGCAGGGGTATGCGCCCTGTACCATATTTAGAAGAGAAAACCCTGTCCTGGTCGCGGAATACGGGAAGCGGGCATTTGTATTTGCGTATAAGCTGGCGGATTTCATCTTCGCTGTTATTTTCAATAGAAATTGCCACCGTGGGTATATTACGGGTTTTAAGATGCTCTGCCAGAGTCTGAACCTGAGGAAGGACATTGAGGCAGTGCATACATTTTGCCGAGAAATAAAAAATTACCAGATTACTGTTGGCATACTGGGTCAGGTTTAAGTCGGGACTGGATACAGGTTTTACCTTTAGAGAAAAATCGAATGACAGGCGCTGCCCCTGGCTGCTCATAACAAAATCGGGGAAATTATTTAAGGCAGAATTTACAGAACCACTGCGGGTTTGTGTAAGGGCGGCTTTTTTTAAAGGCTCTTCCGATGGTGATTCTGCGGAGCAATTAGCCGAGAATAATATATATATCAGGCAGAAAGCCAGGTGAAAAAGAGGATATTGGAGTATTAAGTTCTTCATACGATATAAGAAAGTACAAGCCTGATATACTTTATGGCAAGCCAATGGGAAACAAATAGGGTTTCCGGCTATTTATTGGAAACTTACTATTATTATGGGCAGTAGATCAGGTTAAATGTGCAGCTTTTAAGTAAGAAAGGGTAATGTAATGAAGGTTTTAGTAGTTGGAGGAGCAGGTTATATTGGGTCTCATGTTTGTAAGGCAATGCTTCAGGCAGGGCACCAAATTACCGTATATGACAATTTATCCTCCGGCCTCAGGCAGAATCTTCTTCCGGGCAGCAGTTTTATAGAGGGTGATATTCAGGATATCCCTTCCCTTAACCAGGCCTGTGCTCAGGGGGTTTTTGAGGGACTGGTGCATTTGGCGGCTTTCAAGGCCGCAGGGGAGTCCATGCTTAAGCCCGAAAAATATTCCATAAATAATCTGGTCGGCTCTCTTAATCTAATCCATGCTGCCGTTAATAACCATATTCCCAATTTTGTATTTTCGTCTTCTGCTGCGGTATATGGGGAGCCCAGGTATCTGCCGGTCGACGAAAAGCATCCCACAGTTCCAGAGAATTATTACGGCTATACCAAGCTGGCCATAGAGCAATATTTACAATGGTATTCCAAACTCAAAGGCCTTCGTTTTGCTGCTCTGCGTTATTTTAATGCTGCCGGGTATGATGTAGAGGGTAATATCACCGGCCTGGAAAAGGGCCCCCAAAATCTTCTGCCGGTAGTCATGGAGTCGGTAATGGGCATGCGGCCTAAAATGCAGGTTTTTGGTAATGATTATAATACTGAAGACGGCACGGGTATCCGGGACTATGTCCACGTAGACGACCTGGCAAGGGCCCATGTTCTGTCCATGAAATATATCGCTGACAGTAAAAAAGATCTTACCGTTAATCTCGGCAGCGAAAAGGGGGCCAGCGTTATGGACATTATCCATGCCGTTCAGGAGGTTTCTGGTAAAAGCGTACCATTTGAGCTTGCCGCCAGGCGTCCTGGTGACCCGGCCAAGCTTATCGCGTCTTCAAGTATGGCTAAAAACCTCTTAAACTGGGAACCTGTGCATAGCGGCATTAAAACCCTGGTAGATACTACCTGGAACGTCTACCAAAAGAATAAAAATGCAGGTTAATATCCTAAAGCCCTTAAAGCGGCATGGGTCTTAGCGGGGTATAGGCTTTTGCCGGGTAAGCTTGAAGGCTGCTTCAACAGTTGTTTTTAAGTCCTCCATATCAAAGGGCTTGGGTAAAAACAGGGCGCCTCTGGTTTTAATTTCATCCTCAATTACCCTGTGATTAAAACCGCTGGTAAAGATAACGGCAGCATGAGTAATATACTTGTTAAGTTCCTGAAGTAATTTGGGGCCATGAATGTTACCCAGGACAACGTCGCAAATAATTACCGCAATGGACGTGCCGTCATTCTCTATAACCTGACGTGCAGCAGGCACATTGTTTACTGATAATACGTCATAATCAAGGGATTTTAACAACTCAACCATGGTTTCGCGGATAGAGTCTTCATCTTCAATTATAAAGATTTTGCTGGGAGTAGATTCTGTCATAAGTTGCCGATTGCTTATTCCATTATCCTATTTTGAGTGAGTATTTCCAAAGAAAAAGTAATCTGGAGGCACATTGACAATTATTTGACCCTTTAAGGGTTAACGGGCGAATTTTAAATCCCAATATCTAAACGGGCAAAGCAGGGATATAATTTGTATAAGTTCAAGGGAGCTGGACATAATTCAGTTCTCATCGACTGCTAAATCTCAAACAAATGAGCCAAAATAAAGTGTATATATGGGAATTTAAAGGTGCAAAAGCCTGACATGCAAAGCATGAGTTATAAGCGATGCCTAATTGCAAAATCCATCCCGCATAGCGGGAAAAATCCAAAACAATCGATTATGCATGATATCAAACCTATCCTCTTTTGTTTTGAATTATTTGAATTATAGGGATTTGTTTGGGATTTAGGATTTTTATATTGGGATTTAACATGATTGCCTTAGATAAGATTGAGCGTAATATCAGGACTGCACCCTAAAATTATAAGGTATGTCCGGGAATTTACGCATAGCTCAAATTACAGACCTGCATATAGGGGCCCGGGGTAATATTAACCAGGGTATACCAGTCAGGGGTAATATTCTCAAGCTCTTAAAGCAGGTTTCGGGGTATAAACCCCATGTTCTAATTTTATCAGGGGATTTAAGCGATACTAATCAGAGTACGGGCGCCTATCTATGGCTTAAAACTGCCCTTGCCCGGCTGCCTTTTACCACCTATTTCATGGCTGGTAATCATGATTCCGTTGGCTTTATGCGCCAGGTATTCGCTCTTAAAGGTATGTGGAATACCTCAGGCATTTTTTATAAAAGGAGCCCCGGGGGGCATCCGCTAATTTTTTTAGACAGTTCACCCGGTGTGGTAAACGCCCGGCAACTTACATGGCTTAAATCTACCTGCAGGTCCCTGTCAGGCAGAGTGCCTTTGCTTTTTATGCATCACCCCCCGTTACTGGCCGATTGTGCTTTTATGGATAAAACTTATTCCCTCAGTAATCACAGTCAGGTTTGGGCTGTTCTTAAATCTATTCCCCGGCTGCCGTATATTTTCTGCGGTCATTATCACACAGAAAAGGTCATCATTCGGGATAAACGTACGGTTTTTATTTCGCCTTCTGCCTTCATGCAGATAGACCCGGCTGCCCCCGGTTTTAAAATCCTCAGTAAAAGGCCGGGTTGGCGTCTTATAGACTGGGATGGCCGCAAGCTGCAAACCTCAGTTATTTATTTATAATGTCTGATGAGCATTCTCACATCCTTCGTCTCTCCTTCGACTAAGCCTGTCCTGAGCCCTTCGACTGCGCTCAGGACAGGCTTAATCGAAGGGCTCAGGACAGGCTATCAGGATGAGCGGGGGATATGCACCATCAGTTTATTTGAATGCAAAGCAGAGCTTCCCATTCTAATAGTATCTGTGCAGCCCTAAGAGTTCCTGCCGCTCATCAGACACGCTCCATCGGTTTATTAGAACGAATCCGCCTAAAGCGGATTCGTTCTAATACTGGTTTATTAGGCGGATGTTGGAAATTTTCCCGCATAGTTCAAAATAAATTTCAAAAGCTTCATTTTTATTAACCAACGGTGTACCGAAAAGCTCCCGTATGCGAATCAGGCTGAATTTACCCTGTTTGGCCGCATAGTAAAGGTTGTTGCCCAGCAGATAGCCCAGTTGTGTACTGAACATCGGGGTTAAGGTATTATCATGATGAAAAAACAGGTCAAATTTTTTTTCAAAATCTTCCCTCTTATTTGTCCTCTTTTGCAGATGTAAATGCTGAAGTATTAGACGGGCCACCCGTGCGCTTTTCTGCATATCCCGGGGCAGGGCGTCTTTGTTATCCTGACTGACAATTTTTCTTAAGTTTGACACTGTCTGGGTTTTACGCTTTTCATTTATGAATTTAGATCCAAAAAACCCCAGGCATTCAGTGATAACGTCCCTGTAAAAACGATCAAAAGGAGAAACAGCCCTGCTCATGGGGCCGCGCATGGCTACATTAATAAAATGGGCGGCCTCCTCTGCTGCCATGTTCAAGTTGGAATTAGCCAGATATATAATGTATGCGTTGTCGCTGTTGCTTTTGTATTCTAAAAGAAAGGCTTCGTTATTCCTGATTTTATTCTCAATCAATTTTTTTTTCGGTCCCAGTTGCGGGTGTCCATTTACTATATCCATAAACTGCAAGTCGCTGGGGTAGTATATCTTAAGCCTGCTCAGAGCGTCGGGGTTCATGTCTACGCCCACTATTCGCACTATCTGGTTCACCATATTTTCTATTGTAAGCCCCTGCCCGGCGAAGACTTCATCCTCCCAGTCTTCGTTTACAGGGTAATAAGCGTCTTCAGAGTACTCCAGCCAGTTGAGGTATGATTGGATTTTATTGGCAGGCATTGTATTCATTACACAATAACTGTCCTCATTTATTTTAAGAACATCAGCTTCTTCCCTGCCCAGTTTACACAGCTGCCAGTACAGGTTGACGGCGTTCTGATATACTATGGTGCGTTTTACGGGTACATCCAGAGCCTTGAGCAGGCGGTCTACCCGCAGGGGCAGGTGGTTGGGTGAAATGTGGTAGTCACCGTTAACTACATATATAAGACATTCGGGGTTCCTGATTATAGCTTTGGCAATTATCCGGGCTGAATGCTCGTCCCGCTCCTTTAATCTGTTTTCGGGCTTCTCCAGTTGGGTATTAATACCCAGGATAGGAAATTTATATTTTTTGCACAGATCAATTATGGGCTTCCAGTTACTCCATTTATAATCCCACTTTTTGGTGTATTCTATTTTTTTAAGGAAGGGGCCATCTTTAAGTTTTTTAGCCATGAAGAGATCTATGACTTTTTGGTCAGCACTGTAAAACATCTCCAGGCACACTATTACTTTGCGCCGGCCGGGCATTTCCCGCAGAATACGATATATGGCCCGTTGAGACTGGTTAAGGGAATGATAATCCCCATGATACACCAGATTGCTGGTACTAACCCGTTTTATCAACTCAGTTTTATTAGAAATTTCCTCAAAATTCCGCAGATATTTTTCGAACTCTTTTTCATAGCGGGCAACAGCGGGGGAATAGCCCAGGTTCTCCCGAACCAGTTCCATATTACGTTGGTAATTCTGCCTCTGTATCTTAACCAGGCGCTGGCTTAAATGGGACATATGGATATATTATATCCAAATTAATCTGCTGTAGTCACTAATTAGTGTTTGTCGCTTAATTGTACCAAAAATTTAAATTTTAGATTGCTTTTTTGTAACTATTCAGATACTACGGATGTCCCAATTTTGTCATTTCGACCAATTCAACAGTTGTTTACGAGGGAGAAATCCCGTTTACGATTTGTTTCACAAGATTTCTTACTATTGCACATATAGAAAATTGTTGGATTGGTCGAAATAACACGTTTTGGCTCCCAAAATACCTGAGTAGTTACGACTTTTTAATCCATGGTGCATTTTTTAATGCTTCATTGCATTCTTTTTTTAAAAGCTCCCTTAACATTTTATACCTAGCCGTTCTTTTTTTGCATTCCAGATACATTTCTTTCGTTAGCGACCTGGAAGTATTTTTTCCATCAATGTTTCCTGACCATTGATAAAGTGTATGAAACACTTTTGGATCAGCATAGCATTTGCAATTTTTTTTCCCACACTTAATCTGTGATTCATAAACAGTGCCCGGTAATATCGGCCTGATTGCCTGAAGTATGATTTTTTCATTTGGCATACTTTAATATCTATTTCTCTTTCGTCCTATCATATCTATATCTATACTAGATATAGATATAGATATAGATATGATAGGCTTATTTTACAGAAAAAAGAGGAGAAAGACTTATGAGTTTTTGTCTAACAGGTTTAAACAGCAAACTAACAGCAACTGCAGTAAAAGTTCATGTTTCGGAAACTCATCCCTTAATCCAGATAGGGAATACTTTAGACTGGAAAGATATGTCCGATT
>CAZRWX010000010.1:0-2984 GCA_964603925.1 uncultured Bifidobacteriales bacterium
CCTGTGGTTTTCTTATAAACATCGAAAACGGGAGCCAGTATAATACCGGGTATCAAAAAGGTATGAATATATTTTTTCTGGATACCCGCAATAATTTTGAGTCTGTGGATTTCGCTTTAAACATTTCTGAGCTTAAGGCTCTGGGTGTGAGCCATGTATATCTGGTGCCCTATTATTTCTCCCCCTACGCGGAATCTGACACTATCATGGCTAATGCTGCCACTATCGGGTATGCTCAGCTGGACAGCGCTGTGGGAGAGTGCATCAGCCAGGGCATAAAGCCCATTATAAAGCCCCATATAGATTTACTCGACGGTGTGGGCAGGGTGTACATATCTCCTACCCAGCCTACGGTATGGGCCGCCCAGTATAAGGCTATCCTGCTCCAGTACGCGGCCCTCTCCCAGAGCCGCAGTCTTGAGGCCCTGGTCATTGGCACAGAGCTTGACCATGTGGCCGATGCTCCCTGGTTTCATGATATTATACCTGATATAAGAAGTGTCTTCCATGGTTCTTTGATCTACGCGGCCTCTTTTGATCATTTCCTGGCGGCTAAAATTTGGGAGCATGTAGATGTTATAGGTGTCAACGCCTGGTATAATGTATGCGGAGACGAGGTTTGTAATCAGTCCACTCTTATGGAAAGCTGGTCTTACTGGTTGGGTGTGCTCAGCGATTTCGCGGCCTTAAAGGGCCGGTATGTTGTTATAACGTAAGCTGGTTATGTCAGCAGGGGGCTTAACGCCCTTAACCCCGGGGACTGGACGTTGGGTAAAGACATTGACATGGAGGCCCAGGAACGCGCCTACCGGGCGTTGTTAACCCAGGCCGGGGGGTATGAAAAGGTAAAGGGTATCTTCTGGTGGCAGTGGGAGCTAAACGGAGCGGGTGGTATTACAAACGGTGATTATACACCAAGGGATAAGCCGGCTCAAGGTGTTATAAAGGAATATTGGGGAAACTAATAAATTATGAATTATAAATTGGAACATATTAGATAATTTAAAAAATCCTAAATTCCAAATCCCAAATTCTAAACAATAAAGACAGAAATCAGAAATACAAAATTCAAAATAGAAAAAAACAGATTTAAAATAATAGTCACTCAAGACAGGAATAAGTAATGGCCTCAGCTAACACTCTATTATGAATTATAAATTATCAACAATAATCACATTTATTTCCCTGTTTTGTCTCGCTGGCCATGCTTTTGCGGCTGCTCCGGGTTTTTACCGGTTTGAGGTGGAAGGCACTGGTAATGTATATGTATTTGCTAATAATGCCCGGGTGGTGTTTTCTGAGGCTGTTACCTGGCGGCCCATGGCGCCGCTGCAGCTGTCTGTTTGTGGAGAGCAACATTTCAGGAATTATTCACTGGATGAAGCCTGGCTATTGTCTGCGGGTTATCGCTATCAAAAAGGGGCCCTGGCTGTGCCCCCGGCTGTTGTCTCGGGGGTGCGTAACTTATACATAGGCGCTTACAGTACTGCAATACCAGCGCTGGGTGTGGAGTCTGGTTTATATTACAGCCTTACTCCCCAGGTGAGTGTGCGCGCCCGCTACCGCTATCTGTTGTTTTTCGATGAAGTAAAAGTCAGCGGCCATAACCTGCTGTTCGGGCTGGGTTATTCCTTTGGCTGGCAGTAGTTTAAATTTTGAAAACCATGGCAAACAGTATCAATTCGGGATAAAGGGGTTCTTTGATATTATTTTATAACCTTAGATACAAATTTCTTAAAAAGGGGCCTTTATGAACATTAATTCACCTTTTTGTCATAAAAAATTCTCATTACTGACAATTTTCCCGGGCATTCTGGCGTTGTGGGTAATTTTTCCGGCATATGGACTTAATTCTATCCATGAGAGTACTTACATGCTTAAAGAAAACCACAGTATTCACCGGGATTACGCCGTGGCAGCAGGTTTGTGGTTTGAACCGGGCGGCAATACGCTCTTTTTTGTGCCAGTATCAGGCGCTCTTGGCATTACGCCTGGTTTTGAGCTGGGCGCCAGCCTGAGGACAGCGTGGGGCGGGGGCTCTGGAGGTAACCATTTTGCCCATCTGGTAGCCGGGGGCAAATACAAACTCCGGCCTGATTTTACCCTGGAAGCCGATTTATTTTTAGGGTTAGCGTCGGTTTACAATAATGGTCTATCCATCCAGACTCATTTAAAACGCAGTTATTCCCAGCGATTTTCGGCCCTGCTTTCGGGTAAAGTGGGCTTTATGGACCATTTTGTAGACCATGCCTTAATGGCCATGGAGCTGGCATTCTACCCCATAATAAATATTTCCAATTCCATCAGCTTTGAATGTGGCATAATGGCTTCCAGCCAGACAGATAATTTCGATGGCCATCACGCCATCGACTTGCAGCCCGGCCTGGAGTTTAAGCTTGGCGGCGAGGGCCGGGTAAGTACACTGATAACTATGGGTCTGGCAGGTCCCGCCCGGCAGGGGGACACTCGCGTTAAGGTGCTCTGGCACAAAGCCTTTTAGAGCTGTACAGTTTGTGTCAGGGGTAATTTACAGGGCAATGAAGGCTGGTGAGGCCGAAGGTGTACTTGGCCTTGTACATCGTGTTTTCGATGTATTTGTAGCTCCCGAGCTTACCGAGGAGGGTGTCGGCCGGTTTCGCCAGGATGTAAATGAGCACTGGCTTGCGGCCCTGCAGCATGAGGGTCACTTTATCGGGGTTGTAGAAGTACAGGGCATTATCCAGGGTATAATAGCACTCAAATCTGACGGGCATATAAGCCTGTTTTTTGTGGACAGGGCCTGGCAGAAAAAGGGCCTGGGCAGGGGTTTATTTGAGTATGCTGTTGCCCGATTACGTCAGCAGCAGCCGGGTGTCCGTTTTCTGGATGTAAATTCATCAGGCTACGCTGTCCCCATTTACCTGGCGCTTGGTTTTAAACCCAGCGGCAGCATAATGGTTACTCACGGTATCCGTCATTACCCCATGCGTATGGGGCTTATTACA
>CAZRWX010000010.1:3084-5425 GCA_964603925.1 uncultured Bifidobacteriales bacterium
CAGGAGGATAAAAAATGACTAATGAAAAAGTTCTTGAAGCCATAAACAAGCAAATGAATGAGGAATTAAACTCTGTATATATCTATGCTGCCATGGCTGCCGATTTTGAGGCCCAGAATCTTACCGGGTTTGCCGCCTGGATGAAAGTACATGCAGGGGAGGAAATGGTTCATGCCACCAAGTTATACGGCTATATCTACAGCCGGGGGGGGCGCGCAACTTTTAAAGCCATCCCCGAGCCTAAAGCCAGTTATGAAAACCCCGAAGAGGTATTCCAAAAAGCTCTGGAACATGAGGAATATATCACTTCCAGGGTGGATGACCTGGTAAGGCTGGCACGGCAGGAAAATGACCTTGCTACGGAATCTCTCCTTAAGTGGTATGTGGATGAGCAGGTAGAGGAAGAGGCCACCATTAAGGGCATTATTCAGAAGCTCAAACTCGCCGGTCAAAGCCCTATAGGTCTGTATACACTGGACAAAGAATTAGGCACCCCCGTGCCTTCATCTGCTTCTTCACAACCAGCGGCCTAATCTCTCTTATCACACTCTAAAACCGGCGGGGGGCCATATACTTTGATAGGGCATTCCTGGGGAGCGTGGCTTTGCTGGCTTACGGCCGCAAAGTATCCCCATCTGGTAAAAATGCTCATTCTTGTTGCCAGCGGCCCTTTTGAAGCCTGTTATGCCGCTCAAATCGAGGAAACCAGGCTGTCTCGCTTAAACAGACAGGAGGTCGAGGAAATTCACGATTTGATGTATAAAATCATGAATGCCAAAGGCAAGGCAAGTAATAAGCATTTTAAGCGTTTTGGATTTCTTTTCTCAAAGGCAGATTCTTATGATCCCCTTGAAGGTGATGAAAATATCGACTTTAGACCGGATATTTATAAAAGCGTATGGCCCCTGGCTGTCCAAATGAGGGAGTCAGGGGAGCTCCTTAATTTGGGCCAATCTATTAAATGTCCGGTGGCGGCCATTCACGGGGATTATGATCCCCATCCAGCTGAGGGCGTAGAAAAGCCTCTTTCACGGGTATTAGAAGGTTTTAAAATACATTTGCTACCTCAATGCGGCCATTACCCCTGGAAGGAAAACCGAGCCAGGGAGGAATTCTTCAGAATTCTGGTTAATCTGGTTTAAACCCGGCATTGCTTCAACTGCCCCTGGTTTCTGACAATTGGGCATAGTTGTTTTAAAAATCCCCCGATATATTTTAATATTAACGGCAATAGTAGTTTTCCAATCATAATTACAAGGAGCGATAATGTCCGAAGAAAGAGTTTCCTATAAAGATTTAGGCCTGGCAAATACCAATGTCATGTTCAAGGCTGCCATGGCGGGCAAGTATGCCATCCCCGCTTATAACTTTAACAATATGGAGCAGCTGCAGGCTATCGTTATGGGCTGTGCGGAGTCCGACTCCCCCTTTATGCTGCAGGTTTCCTCAGGCGCGCGCAAGTACGCCAACCAAATCCTGCTTCGCCATATGGCCAAAGGCGCCAAAGAGCTGCTCAGCAGCATGGGCACCAACCTGAATTTCGCCCTGCATCTCGATCATGGCGACACATTCGAGCTTTGTAAATCATGTATCGATTCGGGTTTTTCTTCTGTTATGATCGACGGCTCCCACCACTCTATTGAGGATAATATCGCTCTCACCAAGCAGGTTGTTGAGTATGCTCATCCGTTCGATGTATCTGTTGAGGCCGAGCTTGGTGTACTGGCCGGTATCGAGGACGATGTTGTTGCCGCCAAAAGTGTTTACACACAGCCCGAAGATGTAGAGAATTTTGTTGAAAAAACTAATGTAGATTCTCTGGCAATTTCTATCGGCACCTCTCACGGGGCCTACAAGTTCAAGCCCGAGCAGTGCACACGCAATGCTGATGGTGTACTGGTACCGCCTCCTCTTCGTTTCGACATCCTGGAGGAAATCGAAAAACGTATCCCCGGCTTCCCCATTGTGCTTCATGGCGCTTCTTCTGTACTGCCCAAGTATGTAGACATGATCAACAACAACGGCGGCAAGCTCAATAGCGCTGTCGGTGTTCCTGAGGAACAGTTGCGTAAGGCAGCCAAGTCCGCTGTATGTAAAATCAATATCGATTCTGATGGTCGCTTGGTATTAACGGGTATGATTCGTAAGGTGTTCAATGAAAGCCCCAGCGAGTTTGACCCCCGCAAATATCTCGGGCCCGCAAGAGAAGAGCTCAAAAACCTTATCATTGCCAAGAACCAGAATGTTCTGGGTTCAGCCAACAGGGGTAAAGAGATTTTCGGCTAATACCCAATTTATTTGTTGCGCGGCCAGTTCATGAACTGGCCGTACCAGCAATATT
>CAZRWX010000010.1:5525-38220 GCA_964603925.1 uncultured Bifidobacteriales bacterium
AAAAAAAGCCCTCCTGGTTTCAGGAGGGCTTTTTTTATGAACTACGTATGCGGATTAGCCAAAGCTGATGCTTTTGGCCATGTAAACCTTAGCTTTGGTTTTTGCTTCCAGCTTTTTACAAATTTTGCCAAGCAGGGCGCTGTCAATAAGCTCCTGGGTTTTAGTGACTAACATTTGCTTTTTAGCTGTGGAGGAGTCCTCCCGGGCCAGGATACCCTCGATGTTAATGCCGTTCTCGCCCAGTACAGTGGCGATGCAGCCGATGGCACCGGGCTTGTTGTCGTAAACAAAAAAGATATTGGAACCTACGGGCTTCATGCGAAGCTCGTGATAGTCGCCTACGCGGATAATGGCGGGTTCACCCTCTATGAGCTTGCCCCGTACGGAAATCTCCTGAGTTTTTTTGCCCTCCCGCATGACTACGTCTACAGTAATGGAGTCCTCATAATGCTTGTTGTTGTTTGGCTCGCGGATAGTAATTTTGGTGCCGATTTCCCTGGCTTTGCTTTCGGCGTTAATAAGAGTAATATTCTCCGGAAGCAGGGTGGAAAGCACCCCTTTGATTGCGGGCTTAGTTAACAGCTCGGAATTAGGCCTGAGCCTGCCGTAACAGGTGATACGAATTTCCTCAAGCTGACCGGCATCCTGCATAAGGGCGCTGGCTGTCCTGCCCAGGGCCTCAGCGAGATCCAGACTGGACTGACCCAAATCCTCCGGGATTTTAACAAAGTTAACGAGGTTGCGGAGTTTGTCCTTTGTGAGAGCGTCTATAACCAGGTCGGCGCAGAGTTCGGCTATTTCCAGCTGGCCCTCCAGGGAGTTGCCACATATATGGGGTGTCATTACCACCCTTTCGCCAAACTTGGACAGGGCCTTTTCGCCTGCGCCCTCCTCCAGGTAAACGTCTACGGCCGCCCTTAAAGTAGGGTGACCCGCAAGGGCATCTTCCAGAGCATTGGGGGGCAGCAGGGTGCCACGGGCAGTGTTAATAAAAATAGCGCCAGGCTTCATGGATTTAAGTACATCGGCGGTAATTTTGCCTTTTGTCTCGGGTGTGGCTGGCATATGCAGGGAGACGATATCGCAGGTTTTAAAAAGCTGACCCAAATTGGTAACCAGCTTGCAGCCTAAATCGCTGGCCATGGCGTTGGAAATAAAAGGGTCATAAACCTTGGCCTGCATATGGTAACCGTGGGCCTTCTCTAAAACACGGCGGCCAATGGCACCCAGGCCCCCAATACCGATAGTTTTGCCCCGCAGCTCGTTAATGGGGAATTTGCCTTTGTTCCATTCGCCGGCTTTGGTAGTGGCGTCGTAGGTGATCATGTTTTTATAAAGAGTGTGGACATAGGCAAACACCTGCTCGGCAACAGAGTTGCTGTTAAGGCCGGGGGTGTTGCATACAGGTATGCCCTTTTCTGTGGCTTTTTTGAGGTCGACGTTGTCTACGCCTGCGCCCGCCCTTACAATAACCTTAAGGCTGTTAGCCTTGTCGAGGATCTCGGAAGTGAGCTTAACATTGCTTTTGATAATGATAGCGTTGGCATCTGCAATGGTATTAATGAGCTCTGGTATGGTGGGTTTAGGATTAACGACAACATTGAGGGCCTTTTGGGCTTTTAGCTTTTTTAGCCCGATGTCGCTTAATTTACAGGCTACAAATACTTTATACTTCATGGTTTACTCCCTGTGGTAGATTAAATAATTAATGTTATTTTGAAAGATCTTCCGCCATTTTTAGAATGTCCTGCACGTGTATGCTCTCGGGGCCCAGGCCCTTTTGCGCTATTAGGTGAAGGTAATATAATACTGCTTTGTTGTAAGGTACTGGCACCCCGTTGTCCTGGCCAATTTGTACAATGAGACCCGTGTACCAGTCGACCTCCAGTGACTTTTTGCCCCTGGCCAGACTTTGCCAGGTGGAATTTAAAAGCTCCATGCCCTGACCCCGGCCCTCGGCGAGCTTCTGGGTAGTAACAAAGTTGCTCAGCATGGCGTCAATGGAATCCTCAGTGCCATTAGTAGATATAGCGGGGATACCGGCCTTTTTGATGACACGCCCACCCTCCTCCATGACCCGGCGGCACAGGCGGTAGCGCAGCTCCGGTTCGGGTGCTGTTTTGATAGTCATAGGCTTAATGCAGCTGATTAGGTTAACGATAACCTTAAGCCATTTGTCCTGGATGATGGTGTCTGAGGTAAGGGCCTGAAAACCGGTCTGGTTTAAGTCGCTGGCTATAGCCTGGGCGTGGGGGTTTTGACCCATGGGGTAGGGGCCCAGAATCAGCTTGCCGGTACCTGCGAACTGAACCTCGCCGGGCTTTGTCATGGTGGCGGTAAAACGTACAACGCCCCCCAGTACATTACTATGGGTGTCCCCAACAATGTCTTCGGCACCGATACCGTTTTGCCAGCACACAATGGGGGTGTGCGCCGGAGCGTATTTTAAATCGGCAAGGGAGGCCTGGGTGTCATTGGCCATCATAGTCTGAAAAATAATGGTATCGTCAGTGAAAGCCACCTCTGAGAGAGACGTACAGGCGCTAAGGGGCTGCAGGCTCTGGCCTTTTAATGTTATAAGCATAAGGCCGCCCTGGGCTTTAATGGCCTCTACATGCGCACTGCGGGAAATTAGGGTGACCATAAACCCTGCCCTGGCCAGGCTGCCGCCAATGGCGCTGCCCACAGAGCCCGCCCCCTGAATTATATAATGCCTCATGCAGTAAATTTAGTAAATGCGCGGACAGGTTAAATTTTTTGACGTTAAAGCAAACCAAAGGTTAACTTTTCGTTATGCCTTTTTTGCATAACGATTGCCGGTTTCATATCTTTGCAGTCATAAAGGGGTCCGTTTGCTTAAAATTAAATCTAAAGTCTGGCTGGAAGAGGGCGGGGCTACGGTTTTCGGCACTGGCCGGGCGGCGGTTCTAAAAGCGGTGGCCCAGACGGGTTCACTCAATCAGGCAGCAGTTAAGCTGGGTATTTCCTACCGTAAAATATGGAGCATTATCCATACAGCCGAGGAGCGTCTGGGGTATTGTCTCCTGCACAAACAGCAGGGCGGTAAGTCAGGGGGCGGTGCCACCCTCACAGATTCAGGGCAGGAGCTTCTTGATAAATTTATTCAACTGGACAAAGATGTCAGGGTTTTTACAGATAAAAGAAGAAAGGAAATCTTTTAAATGAAAAATTTGGGTTTTATTTTGATGGTTTTGGTTCTTGTCACGATTATCACAGGCTGTATCGGAAGCTCAGATAATGAAGCTACAGGCTGTGGTGTATCCTCTCTTGCATATAAAGGCCACCAGAGCGATGCCGATGTTAACAACTTTGTCTGTGCTTATCCGCAGGCTGTGGGCACCCGGCTGGATAACTGTGTATTATGTCACACTGCCGGTCAGGTCCAGAACAGCAAGGGTAATATGGTTACCATAAATGCCTGTGACTATTGTCATTATATTAAAACAAATAACTTGTCCTACGCGCTTTCCTTAAACCCCTATGGTAAGGCTTACGCGGATTCAGGCCGTTCCAAAGAGGCTCTGCTGGCTCTTAATAATCTGGACAGCGATAATGATACGTACAGCAACCATGATGAAATAGCAGGTAATTTTTTTCCCGGCAGTCTGCTCAGCAACCCCTCTAAGTCCGCAGCACCGTTCAAGGAGTTCACTCTGGCTCAGATAAAGGCCATGCCCGCTCATACTCAGTTTATGCTGAGCAATGCTCATAAGCAGCAGTTTGATGATTATGTCACCTATACGGGGGTCAGGTTTGATACCCTTCTGCAAAGGGCTGGCGTTGACCTTACCGGGGCCACAGGTATCACAGTTTATGCCCCTGACGGCTATGCTAAAAGCTATACCATGGAGCAGGTTACCAAGGAATATCCCAAAGGCAAATTTTACACTGGCCTTGATGATGCCGGCCTGGGACCGGATAAGGGCTTTGTAAACTATCCTGATACCATGGCTCACACTACTCTACAGGATGGTCAGGAGATACCCGATTCACAATATCTAATACTTGCCTATGACAGGGATTTCGCACCCATACCTGTTTCTTATATCGACAGCGTTGAGTTTCGCATACAGGGGGAGGGCCCCTTCCGCTCTGTCCGTCCTCAGGATTCAGTCTCCATGCCGGATCGGGGTTTAAGCTACCCCGAAGGCGATCAGTATGACCTGGATGAGTCCTTTGACCATAATGCCGGTGACAATGTGCGCGGAGTCACCATTATCCGTGTGGACCCCATACCAGCTCAGTATGAAGAGTTTGATGCTCTTAACGCCGGCTGGCTGTATCTGGAGCAGATGAAAGTGGTAATATACGGCCATGGTGTGGAATAGTTCTAACTGTTATCTAAATGTAGGGCCGGTTCATCCAAGGCCAGTTTATGCAAGGCCAGTTCATGAACTGGCCTTGCATAAACTGGTCTTGAGTGTGGTAATGGCTGCCTGTTTGGCCGCGGCTTCCATGATATTTGCTTCTGGGGAAGACATCTCCGGTTATTCTCAATTCTGGTATAAGTATGAACAGGTTGAAAATGATAAGCAGCACCTGACAGACGGTTCTGCCGCTGCTCAAGAGGCAGCGGGCTTTACCCTTCGGCGTTTACGGCTTAAATACACTCAGAACTGGGAATCCAGGTTTGAGTTTGCGGCTTCTCTTAAAGTGGAAAAACAACTGGAGGTGCTGGATATATATGGCGGCTATAACTGGGAGGCCGGGCCATGGGGCATTCAGCTCCTGGCAGGGCAGATGAAATATCCTTCAACCTATGAAGTACTGGAGTCCGCAGCGCAGAGAGATTTTGTGACCATGAGCCTGCTGTCCCGGAATATAGCAGAGTGGGCCATGGTCCGTACGCCGTATATAGGTCATTTTCAGAGTGCGGGCACGCTTTACCGGGATGCCGGTGTATCCTGTCGATTAAACCTTAATGAAGCAGGCACAATGCGTCTGATGGCGGGTAATGGTCTTGGTTCCAGGATGTATATAGGAGGTAATACCTACCACAGTACAGGCAATTTATATGCTAATCCCTTAAACGGCATGTTTCTGGGGCTGCGGGCCGATGTAACCCCCCGACACTGGTGGAAGCTGGGCGGCAGTTATTCATTTAACTGGCATGAAAATATTATCCTGAATGATGGTAAAACCGTAAAGCATCTGGACAGGAAGGCCTATTCCCTTGACGCATCAGTAAGTACTCCCTGGAAATTAAGAGCCCTTTGCATGTATGGCGGCGGCAGTATAGACGATAATTATCCTCTTAATACTCTTTCCAGTGCCAAAGCTCTAATTTACAGGGGATGGGAGACAAAAATTGTAACCGGCCCCTGGCCCGGCGGCATTGAGGCCGCCTTAAGGTATGATTCCTATACACATGAGTATGATGAGAACGGGTATGAAAATATTAACGATCAGCTGACTGCGGGTGTAACCCTGTACAGGGGTCCGGCGCGTTTTCAGTTTAATTATATTTTTAATCTACCTCGTGATAATAACGCTAAAGCGCAGGATCTTGCTGATGATTTGCTGGTGCTGAATTTCCAAATGAACATTCCCGGCAGGCCTTCCCCAAAGGAGAATAAATGAAATATAGAGATGTTATTAAACCCGCATGGGTAAAACTCTCACGTTTTCGCCTTGTGTGCCTTCTTGCCCTTATACTTGTCTCCTGGGCTCCAGGCGAGGGTGTATTGCGGCTGGCTACCACAACCAGTACTTATGAGACGGGTCTTTTAGACAACATCCTGCCTCCCTTTGAAAAACAGCAGGGTATTAAGGTTCATGTTATATCCGTAGGTACAGGCAAGGCCATAAAGCTGGGCGAGAACGGGGATGTGGATATCATACTGGTACACGCCCGCGAGGCCGAGTATGATTTTGTGAAAAACGGCTTTGGCATTAACCGCCGGGATGTAATGTACAACGAGTTTTTTATACTGGGTCCAAAAAATGACCAGGCAGATATTTCCGGCGGTGAAAGCGCGGCAGAGGCCTTTAAGAAGATAGCCGAAGCCCAGGCTCTGTTTGTGTCCCGTGGGGATGAATCGGGTACCCATAAAAAAGAAATGTCGATATGGAAGGCCACCGGTTTGCGGCCCGCAGGAGAGTGGTATATGGAGGCGGGGCAGGGCATGAGCGCCGTCCTGCGTCTGGCTGATGAGAAAGAGGCCTATGTGCTGGTTGATGGGGCCACATATCATTTCAATCGTAAACGCATAAGGCTGACGTTTCATGTAGGCGGGGACAGCTTGCTTAATAACCCCTATGGTGTAATAGCCGTAAGCCCCTATCGCCATAATCACGTACGTTATGAGGATGCTATGGCGCTGATTGCGTGGTTAACGTCTCCCAAATGCCAACAGATGATATCCCGGTATAAAAAAAATGGTACCAGGTTATTTTTACCCAATGCGGCGCCTGTAATTAAAAAACCCGACAGTGTGCCGGTACCCGGGGAATAACAGGGGTAGAGTTTGAATTTTTTGTTTGAAGGTATAAGTGCCGCTTTCGGCCTAATCTTTTCTCTGGATGCAGAGTTTCTGGGTATTGTATGGGTCAGCGTTAAGGTCAGTAGTATGGCCCTTGGTTTGGGCACCCTTACCGGGGTGCCGTTGGGTTTGTATCTGGCTTGCCGTGCCTTCCCGGGCCGTGGGGTTGTGCTGTCCATTATCAATACACTTATGGGTGTGCCAACCGTAGTTGTAGGGCTCACATTTTACTCCATACTCTCCCGCCAGGGTCCCCTGGGGGGGTTGGGGCTGCTGTATACTCAGACAGCCATGGTGCTGGGGCAATGGGCACTGGCTATTCCCATAATTACGGGCCTTACCTGGGCGGCGGTAAGCGGGTTGGACAAACGGGTCACACCCACAATACTTACTCTTGGTGTTGGCCCCTGGCGGGCTTTAGGTCTTTACCTTCTGGAGGCTCGTGTAGGCATTATGGCGGCTCTTACTATGGCCTTTGCCCGTATTTTTGCCGAGATTGGGGTGGCCATGATGCTAGGGGGTAATATACGCGCCTATACGCGTAACATAACAACGGCTATTGCTCTGGAGACAGGTCGGGGTGAGTTTGCTCTGGCCATGGCTCTGGGATTGGTGCTTTTAATAATATCTCTGGGGCTCAATGTATCCTTGCACCGTTTACGGGCGGAGCACCAGAGCTGATGTACACTTTAAAAAATATTGACTTTTGCCGAGGGGGATTCAGGCTTTCTGTTAAAAGCTGGAGTGTGAATATCGGCAGCATCTGCGCTATTACCGGACCTAACGGCTGCGGTAAAAGCTCGCTGCTAAAGCTCCTGGCATTTTTGGAAAAACCAGATAGTGGGAGCGTTTACTTTAACGGTTCAAATTCGGTGCCTCTTAATAATAAGGCCATGGGGGTTGCGCGGCAGCGTATAGCGTGCCAGTTGCAGAATCCTTTTCTTTTTAATATGACGGTACGGGCAAACCTGGCACTGGGCCTTAAGGGTCGGGGGTTGAGTACAGATCAAACCCAGATAAGGGTGGAGGCAATACTCACCAGTATGGGTCTTTCAGAATTGGCTGAGCGCACCCCTGGCAGTCTTTCCGGCGGTGAGGTTCAGCGTGTGGCCGTGGCCCGCGCTCTTGTCCTGCCGGCAGATATATATTTACTTGACGAGCCTACAGCCAATGTGGATAAAAAAAACCGGGAGCTGATTGAAGCGCAGATGACGGCATTGTCCAGTGAGGGCGGCAAAACCGTGATATTTACCTCCCACGAAAATTATCACGCTGGCCGGGTAACTGACAATATTATACCCATGTTTGAAGGAAAATTAATCCTAAAAAAGGAGAATACATGACTCAGAGTGAAGTCATTGATAAAATCCGGGCCGCGGCCCAGGAGGTGGAAGGTAAAAGTAGGCTTTCTTGCACTGCGGCCTTCGAGCTTAAAAAGCAACTGGGGGTTTCTTTAAAAGATATCGGCTCCATTTGTGATGATGAGGGCATCAAAATCATGAATTGCCAGCTGGGGTGTTTTAAATAATTATGCCTCAGCACACACTGGTGGTATCGGGCGCCCGCTCGCAAATAGGCAAAACCACTTTGGCTCTTAAACTGGGTCAACTACTTCCCGGGTCTTGTGTAATTAAAATTGGCCATGGCCGGCGTAAAGCTCATCTGAACAATTTCTTTTACCCTCACGGCACTTCTTATAATACAATCAAGGCCAATCACGCAAAATCCCCTTGGCTTATAATTGAGAGTAACGGCATATTGGGGGAGCTTAAGCCTGACCTTTGTGTTTATCTTACAGGCGACGGGGTCATACAGGGCTCAGGTGAGGCTAAACCATCAGCGCTTTATGCCCGACAACGGGCTCATCTGGTATCCGGCACTCTTGCAGCGGCAAAGGTCCTGGAGGCGGCTTGTGTCCGGACAGGGCTTCCTCCTGATATGATACGCAGAATAACGTGGCTGTGTGGTGCCCGGCCCGAGCCGGCCACTGCCATTATTATGGCAGGGGGCAAAAGCAGGCGTATGGGCTCAGATAAGGTTAGGCTGAAAATAGACGGCCTGCCCCTGGTGGAGCGCTTATACCAAATGCTTTATCCATTTTTTGATGAAGTGCTAATCAGCGGTCAATCAGGTGATGTCTCCGTGCGGGGGCTTCGTGAGGTGGAGGATATTCAGCCGGGGTTGGGGCCGCTGATGGGCATTTACTCGGCCTTGCTTGCTTCCCGGACAAGAGTAAATTTTGTAATGGCCTGTGATATTCCCGAGATAAGCTCAGACGTTCTCTGGGAGCTGCTTTCTAATTCGGGCGAACATCAGATAATTTTGTCATCAGTTAAAGCTGGTTTTGCGGAGCCTTTGCTGGGGGTATATAACAGGGACGTTTACCCGGTTATTAAAACTATGCTAAACAAAGGGGAAAGGAAGATTTCCAGTGTCTTTCCCCATTGCAAAACTAAAATAGTGGAGTTTCTCAATAACCAATGGTACCATAATCTTAACACCCCCCATGATTTTAAAGCCTATTGCGGGTTAAGGGAGACTATCGATCATGTCAGATAAAACAAGCGGCGCGCAATCGGATACAGCGGAGGGCTTCCAGGCCCTTAAGGTCAAGGCTGACAGTCACCAAATCCTGCAAAAACAAGTAGCTGTAGAGGCGCCTTTTACTCTTGTGGCTAATGGCGTGGAGCTGGTTACCCTTATGTGTACACCCAGGGACTTAAAAGCGCTTACGTATGGTTTTTTATTTACGTCTGGTTTTATTTCCGGTCCGGGTGATGTCTTGTCATATACATGGGATGAAACTAAGGCCAGCGCAATTGTTGAATTAAATGTGGCCCCCGATCCCGGCAAAACCGATAAAAAAGTTTATACCGTGGGATGCGGCAAAGGTGTGGTATATTTTCAAGGCTCTGAGGTACCCGACAGTTTGCCGCAGGGCTTTAATTTTAAAGTAAATAAAACTAAAATACTGGAGCTGGCCCGCTGGTTTCAGACCTGTTCTTCTCTTCATAAGGCTACCAGCGGCGCTCATACTGCCGCCATCAGTCAGTCCGGGGCCATACCAGGTAGTATTTGTGACGATGTGGGACGCCATAATGCGGTGGATAAAGTAATAGGCATAGGCCTGTGGGAGAAGTTAGATTTTTCACAATGCATTCTATTATCTTCAGGCCGGTTCTCCTCTGAAATTCTCCATAAAGCCCACCATACCGGTTTTCCAGTTATTGTATCCCTGGGCGCTCCCACTCACCATGCTATCCTTATTGCCAGGACCATGAATATTACCCTGATAGGTTTTGCCCGCGGCGGCAGTTTCACTATCTTTAACGGAGAAGAAAGGGTGGAACTATGATATCATTTGCCCGGGCCAGCGAAATCGTGCTGACGGCAGCGCGTAAAGGCCCCCGGGAGGGCATCCCCCTTATACAGGCTCAGGGCCGGGTACTGGCCGCGGATGCTTTTACAGATGTGGATATGCCCTTCTTTGACAACAGTGCTATGGACGGCTACGCCTGCCGTCGTGCCGACTTGGCCGCTCCTTTAAAGGAGATTGAAGTTATCCCTGCGGGCAAAATGCCCCAAAAAGCTGTAGGGGCCGGGCAATGCTCCCGTATTATGACAGGGGCCCCCATCCCACTGGGGGCCGATGTTGTTGTGCTGTTTGAGCATACTCGTATTGTGGAGGGCATGGTAATTGTAGAGGAGCAAACCCTGCGGAGCAACATTCGCCGACAGGGTGAAGATCTGCAAAAAGGCCACAAGGTTCTGTCTACAGGCACCTTCATATCGCCTGTCGAAGTAGCTGTACTTGCCGGAGCGGGATGCGATCCTGTTGTAGTGGCAAAAAGACCTGTTGTAGGTGTGGTAGCTACAGGGGACGAACTGGTGGAACCAGGTTCTGTTCCGGCTTTGGCTCAAATACGCAACAGCAACAGTTATCAGCTTTGCGCTCAGGTTAGCAGGGCGGGCGCTTTGCCCAGGTATTACGGTATAACGGGGGATTCACCCAATGCGGTGGAGCATACGCTTAGCAAATGCATAAGTGAATGCAACGTTGTGCTTTTTTCCGGGGGAGTGTCTATGGGCGATTTTGATTATGTGCCCCGTATCCTAAAAAAGAAGGGCATAGATATAAAGTTTGAGAAGGTTGCTGTAAAACCCGGTAAACCCACTGTTTTTGGTGTTAAGGAGAATGTGTACTTCTTTGGCCTTCCCGGTAATCCTGTTTCTACCCTTGTATTGTTTGAAGTACTGGTGCGCCCCTTTCTTCACAAGCTCATGGGCAGCCTCTGGCAGCCCCTTACACTTTCTCTTCCCCTGGGGGAGGATGTAAAAAGGAAAAATGCGGGGCGTCAGGAGTTCCGGCCTGTACGCTTTCGGGATAATTGTATATATGGCCTGGAGTATCATGGCTCAGCTCATATTCACGCTTATACCCAGGCACAGGGCATTATTACTATCCCACAGGGGGTACCAGAACTGGTTAAAGGCAGTCTGGTTGAGGTTCGGCTGATTTAAACCAAATCGGGGTCGCCGTCGGCTGTCGGGGTCGGGATCGAATATCGCCCCACAGAATCAATTTATCAAGTGTTATTCCTGGTTTCGATCGCGACCCCGACCCCGATCATAAAATATCAATAGAAATCCATAAACTCTGAGGGTGTAAAAATTTTAATTTCTGATTGCTTTTCCCCTGGGTAATGCTTCCTGTTACCCGTGATTAAGATTTTTGATTCTGAAACAAGGGCGCATTCATAAAAGCAGACATCATCGGGGTCAGTCAGGCTTACTTTGGCATGGGGGGCTATAATATACAGACCAAATTCATGCAGTACCTGTAGGAAGTTTTGGATTTGGTTTATGGGAAAATTGAATTTTTTACGTTTTAATACCATTTCGTATTCTTGAATAATTCTGTCATCAAAAACAGGTGTGATTTGGCCTGTAATAATCATGTCTACAATACGACCGCAGCCGCCAACTGGATTCAGTATACCCGCAACAAGAACATTTGTGTCAATAACTACTTGCATTTTTACTGGGACTTTCTGGCCTTCTTTATCTCTTCATCAATATCCTTTAAAGGAAGTTTATTTAACCCTGCTGCCCTGGAATGTGCTCTGAGGGTGGAAAGTGTTTTCATGGCCTTAAATGCGGAGCTGTTTTTAAGCGCTTCTTCCAGATCCTGATCCTGCAGGCTAATGAGCAGGGCCATGGGTTTACCGTTGGAGGTGACAATAAGCCGTTCTGATTTTTTAAGGTTCTGCCATACCTTGCCTGGGTTTGTCCGAAACTCCCGTGAGCCGACTAATTTCATAAAGCCTCCAAAATGAAGGACAAATGTCCTCTTATAATCCTACATATTTATTAGTCCAAAATCAATAAAAACATGAAGGAATAATCTGTAGACATTCCATTTTGGTTTCAAAATTATATTATCAAGGAAATAACCTTTTAAAACAATGAATTCCTCAATTATTTGGATACCCGTCAGCCTGCTGGCCATGTTTTTCAACATCGGCAAGGTGCTCATTGTTAAAACCAGGTGTAAACATATTGATCCCCTGCTCCTGGTATTCTACGCCAGGCTTCTACCAGCTCTTTTATTCCTGCCTTATATTATTTTCTCCAAATATTCCCTGACCAATTCTCCGGCCTTCTGGCCGGCTGTTCTGGCAGCCTCTGTAATTACTATTGCCGCCAGCCTTCTTTATGTATCAGCGCTGCAGAAGGGTAATCTTTTAGTAGTGGTACCCATACAGGCGGCGATACCTCTATTTATGATCTTGACTACCATGGTACTTTTTGGTGAAGTACCTCCTCCTTCTTCACTCATTTTTATTTTACTGGTTAGTGTATCTGTAGGGTACCTTTACAAAAATACACCAGGGCGCAAGTCCCGCAACAGGGCCCAGAGCCTCTGGTCGCCGGCCTTGTACTCACTTTCAGCAGCCGCCCTCTTCGGGGTATCTACTGTTATGGACCGTATCGCCATTTCTGCAGCTGTTCCCGGGGCAGTAGTATTTACCGCTTACTGGCATTTTATAACTGTTATCCTGCTTTTTCCCTCATTTATACAAAAGATCAGATCAGGCCCATTTGAATTTCCCAGGTCAGGTTCAACAGGTATTTTCGCCATCACAGCGTTATTGGCCTTTTTATTTCAGCAATATGGGGTTCAGCTTTCTTTACCGCTGGAAAACGGGGTAACTTATGTTAAAACTCTGGTAATGACCCATATTATTTTTGCCTCCCTGCTGGGTGCCTGGCTTACCAGGGAGAAAATTCAAAAAGATCTGGCCCTGGCGGGCATTGGCGCTTTCGCCGGCGGGATAGGTTTAATTTTATCTATTTAATTGTTGTATGAAATTGCTGTCCACCCGGCGTATTATTGGGGTAATACTTTAAAAAAAGGCAATTACTTATAACTATGGGATAATTCCTCGTCTATCACGTTCCTTAAAAGGTGATTTGAGATAATTAAGATAATACTGCTAAACTGGAGTGCTTTCCTTTTCAGATTCCGCCCTGATATGATCTAAATGCCTCATCTTCTGAAAAAGGTGGGGGGTTAAATTACGCCAGGTTGTAAGGCATTTGGGGCAGTAATAGCGGTTGTTGTTAATGGCCAGACGTAACACACGCTTCAGGCCTCTATCGTAGATTTCTCCATCAGAATTACAATTAGGACAATGCATGTCTTACCAATCGGTTTGTTTTAGTTTAATACATTCTAAAATTTGCTTGTAAGGCTAGGCTCTTACCTTATTTTACCTAAATTCATTTTTTTGTCAACAAATGAATTGATGTATTTATCAAGGCATTTTTTGAAAGGTATTAGTTTCCACGTTAAAAACGCTCTCAATTATTCAAATAAACTTTTTTTAGTTAATTTACCAGGTAAAAAATATCCTAGGAGGGACTGTGAAAGCAGAAAGATTTTCCAAAAATCCGTTAATAAGTCCAGCAATGGTTAAGGTTTCCCGGGCGGACGGCGAGGTAATGTGTGCATTTAATCCTGGCGCAGCAGAGCATAATGGGGAGGTTCTTCTACTTCTTCGGGTTGCAGAGCGTCCCATACAGGAGGAGGGTTTTGTTTCCACCTGGTATATAGACTCAAATAAATCCGATACTGAGCTGTCAGAGCTCAAAGTACCTTTGGATGATGCAGATCTGGAGTATACGGACCCAAGATATTTTATGTACCAGGACACACTTTATCTTACTTCTATATCACATCTTCGTTTGGCTCACAGCAAGGATGGCGAAAATTTCACTATTGAAGAGTCTCCAGCCCTTATGCCGTGTGGTTTTGAAGAGGAATACGGCTGTGAAGACCCAAGGGTCACTCAAATTGACGGCACTTTTTACATAAATTACTCGGCCATATCTCTTACATCTTCTATCTGTACCAAAATGGTTACTACGAAGGACTGGAAGGTTTTTCACCGGCAGGGTGTAATTTTCTGTCCGGACAATAAAGATGTGGCTATTTTCCCTCAAAAGGTCAACGGCCTTTATGCCGCTCTGCACCGCCCCAGCCCCAAACAGCTGGGAACACCCAATATGTGGATATCCTATTCTCCGGATTTAAAACACTGGGGCGGTCATAAGTTCCTTATGGGCACCCGGGAGGGCATGTGGGACAACGCGCGCATTGGCTGCGGCCACCATCCGTTTTTAACAGAAGAGGGCTGGCTGGAGATTTACCACGGTGCTGATACCAGCGGCACATACTGTCTGGGCGCTGTCCTCATGGATAAGAACAACCCCTCTATTGTGCTCGCCCGCAGCGGGCAGCCCATTGCTGCACCCACTGAGCCCTATGAAGTGGATGGTGTTGTAGAGAAGATCCTGTTTAACAATGGCACAATCCTGCGTGGTGACGAACTCCTGGTTTACTATGGGGCCGCCGACACAGTGTCCTGCGGCATGCGCATGAGCTTATCAGAGATTCTTGGCTCTCTCAGGTAACGGTAAATGTTTCACAAAAAAAAAATCCCGGGTTTTCCGGGATTTTTTTTGTAAAGAGGTAAAGTATGTCAGTCTGTTTCTTCTCTGACTGTAACCGCTATTTTATACAGCACTGTTAAAATAAACAGGCCGATAGCGTAGACACCTAATGTGATAGTTAGCTCTGGCAGTGTGGGGGCGTACTCAGTAATTTGATGCAGAGGGTTGGGGATAAAGCCGCCGGATATCAACCCCAGGCCTTTGTCTATCCAGATACCCACAATGGTCATAATACAGGCGGCAATAAGCCATTTTTCGTTAGCGCGGACAGCGGGGAAGACCAGCATGACGGCAGCCGCAATACTTAAAATCCACGCCATCCACATCCACACAACTAGTGAACTATGACCGTGAAGGCCTACAAACAAGTATTTGATGTGGTCCATATGACTGGGAATTTCGCTGTAAAATACAACGAAGATTTCGCAACCGAATAAGAATATGTTTACGATAAGGGCGTACGCCACTATGCGGCCAACGGCCTGAATAGCCTCTTTGCCGGGGTCGAAGGCTGTTAACTTACGAATAAGAAGGCAAAGGAGTATAACAACTGAGGGGCCTGCGGCGAAAGCTGAAGCTAAAAAACGAGGGGCCAATACGGCCGTAAGCCAAAAGTGCCTGCCGGGCATGCCGCTGTATAAATAAGCGGTGACAGTGTGAAGGCTGATAGCCCATGGTATGGAGAGATATATAAAGGGCTTTATCCATTTGGAAGGGGGCACACCATTGCGGTCTGCCTCCAGCACTTTCCAGCCTACCAGGATATTTAAAAGCAGGTAGCCTGAAACCACCAAAATATCCCAGAAAAGTATGGAATAAGGTGTAGGGTGTAAAAACAGGTTGAGGAAACGGCCGGGCTGGCCTAAATCTACAGTCACAAACAACATGCACATGCAAAGGGCGGCAATAGCCAGGAACTCACCCAGTACGGTTATTTTACCAAAGGTCTTAAAGTTGTGCAGATAATGGGGCAGCACAAGCATGACACCCCCCGCGGCTATACCAATTAAAAAGGTAAACTGGGCTATATAAAAGCCCCAGGATACATCCCTGCTCATGCCTGTGATTGCCAGACCCTCATTGAGCTGTTTAATATAGGTGGCGAAACCAATAACGATGATTACGCTTAAAAAGCCTATCCACGTCCAGTATTTCTTTGTGCCTTTTAGTGCTGCTTCAAACATAGTTACCTCTTAAAGTTACACGATGTAATATACCGCAGGCTCTGTGCCCAGACTGGGTTTGCGCCGCAGGGTGTAATTAGACTTAAGCGCCTGACGGACATCGGAATTAGCATCACCCAAATCACCGAAAAGGATAGCGCCTTTGGCAGCCTCAACGCAAGCGGGTAATAGACCCTTGCCAATGCGCTCCGCGCAGAAGTTGCATTTTTCCACCACCCCCTGCATGCGGGTGGGGAAGCCTGGGTTGAAGTCCTTCTCGTCAATATGCGGGCGTGGGTCCATAAAATTAAAACTGCGGGCACCATAGGGGCAGCCCACCATGCAGAAGCGGCAGCCAATGCAGCGATGGTAGTCCATCATTACAATACCGTCCTGCCTTTTAAAAGTAGCCTTAGTGGGACAGGCTTTTACACAGGGAGGGTTTTCGCAATGGTTGCAAAGTACCGGGAAGGCGCCATGCTCTACACCCTCTGCCATGTATTTGTTGACCTGATCGGGAAAGGCATTGTGAAAGCCCTCCTTCCATATCCATTTAATCTCGTGCTTTTTATTTTTAATACTGGGAATATTGTGCGCTTTTTGGCATGCCTCTATTATGGGCTTAAGGGCACCGGCTGACTGCAGCTTTTTAGTGTCTATGACCATGGCCCACTGAGCCGCTGATTTGGGGAGAGTGGGCGGTATATAGGCCGGTGCCGGAGCTGCCTGCTCTATGTGTGTAGAATCCGGCTTAAGGCTGCCTGCGGCGCTAACTGCAAGACCAAGGGCAGAGGCCCCCGCTACCTTAAGGAAATTTCTTCTGTTGTTTTCCATCCTGCAATCTCCTTATAACCTTTGGCAGGGTTAATATGACAGTTCCAGCAATAGGTGCGCACTGAGGCGTAATTGTGACACCTGTCGCAGAAAGCCTCTTTATTGGTGTGGCACTTGAGACAAGTGTTGGAAAGGCTCATGTCGAAATGACGGCCATCGGGGGTGGAATAGGTACGCCTGCCATTGCGTACAACATTGTCCCGCCATTCATCCAGTAAAAACATATGCCTGGTGCGCATCTGGCTTTTATCCAGTATACATTGACCTGCTGCCTTTGCCTCGGGCGCCAGTTCAATATTGGGTGCCGGTGACTTATGGCCCAGGTTGTACCATAACGGAAAGGTGAATATGGCAACGGCTATGATTAAGCCGGGTAAGATCCATTTTTTATCATTCATTAGGCTTTTCCTCCATACCGGGGAGAGGCTCCTGCCTGAAGTTGACTTCGCGCTTCTTTTCTCCGGGTAATAGTAATGCGTTACCCACTAACTCATGAACGCCCGTAACCTGTACCTCTGGCACCCAGTATCCCATAGTCTCTGGCAGTACGGCCCTGTCTATGGCACATACACAAGCCAGCATATTTACACCATGCTTTTCGTGAACATAGCGCACTGCGTTGGCCCTGGGCAGGCCCCCCGCCATGCGTAACTCCTCGCATTCCCCGGCGTTTAAACCGGCGCCTCCGCCGCAGCAGAAGGTGTTCTCTCTAATGGTACTGGCGGGCATGTCGTAGAAGTGATCACAAGTCTCTCTGATAACATAGCGGGGCTCTTCAAAAAGCCCCATGCCGCGGGCGGGGTTACAGGAGTCGTGGAAGGTAACTTTAAGATTGGAGTTACGTGACTTATCCAGTTTGAGTTTGCCATGTTTAATAAGGTCGGCGGTGAACTCTGTGATGTGGACCATTTTAGTGGATGCTGCGTTGGTAAATTTGGTACCCGTAATGGGGTTAACGGGCACCTCCAGAAAGTCGGCAGGGCCGTTCATGGTGGCCATATATTGGTTGATAACGCGCCACATGTGGCCGCATTCACCGCCCAGTATCCACTTTACTCCCAGGCGCCTGGCTTCGTGGTACATTTTGCCGTTAAGGCGCTTCATAACCTCGTTATTTGTAAAGAGGCCAAAATTACCACCCTCAGAGGCATAGGTGCTCCAGCTGACTTTCAACCCGTATTCCTCTTTTAAATATTTAAAAAGAGCCAGGTAACCCATGCATGTATAAGTGCCGGGGTCAGCGAAAAAATCTCCTGAGGGTGTTATAAAAAGTATGTCTGCGCTTTTATCAAAGTAGGAGGGTGAACAGTCCAGCCCTGTAATATCGGTGAGGTCGTCGCACATGAATTCAATGGCATCTGTGATGGCATGAGGCTCCAGACCCAGGTGGTTGCCAGTGCGGTGACAGTTGGCGATGGGTGTGGCTATCCAGTCCACATTTAAGCCCAGGAGGTTTAAAAGCTCCCTGCCGATAATGGTGATTTCTGCTGTATCTATACCATAGGGGCAAAAG
The DNA here is from genome assembly GCA_964603925.1 of uncultured Bifidobacteriales bacterium. Lineage (GTDB taxonomy): Bacteria > Fibrobacterota > Fibrobacteria > UBA11236 > JADFYW01 > CAZRWX01. Next base: position 23,555 of record CAZRWX010000010.1, read on the forward strand.
ACTGAACAGCGGCGGCACTCTGAGCACTGGAACATGTAGTACCAGATCTCCTTAAGAACCGCCAGAGTGAGCCTGCGGCCCCCGGCCAGCCGGCCCAGGATTTTGCCCATGGCAGTAACCTCGCCGCGGTAAATAGAACGCAGGAGCTCTGCCCTGAGAACGGGCATATTCTTAGGGTCGCCGGTGCCGATAAAGTAGTGGCATTTGTCCGCGCAGGCGCCGCAGCGCACACAGATATCCATGAAAATTTTAAAGGTGCGGAACTTCTCCAAACGCTCTTTAAAACCGTTTAAAAAGATCTCCTGCCAGTTCTCAGGCAGCTTCCAGTCCTCCTCCAATGGGTCCCATTTGCGTACATGGGGCAGACCCATGTACTCCACGCTTTTAGGATTGGACGCGTATAGATACTTGCCCTTCTCTATTTTGGCGGGGGTGTCCATCCACTCCCCTGAGGGGGGATTGTGGCTGGTGAGGAAAAGCTCTTTTGGTTTAGGTGTAGGCATGTATCACTCCTTCTTATCCACGGGTAGCCCGACGCTCAGCATTTTTTCCCGGAACTCATCCTCGTACTCCTCATAGGTATGAGGCTTGACATCGGGGTTCCAGGGATTGATGTGCCTGCGCTGACGGGTGTCGGCGGTGAGGTTGCGGGTGGGGCTTAAGAAAACGCCCCCCAGATGCATAAGCTTGCTGAAAGGTATGTAAGCGAAAAGAAAACTAACCAGAAAAAGATGTACAAAAAAGATAGGACCGATACCCTGGGGTATAACTGGCTGAAAAGACGCAAAGCCCATGGTGAGCTCTTTTACGCTAACAATGTCCACCTTGCTGATATAACGCATGAGGCCGCCGCTGAAGGCTATTGCCAAAATAAGGTAGAGGGGAAAATAGTCCGCGGGTAAGGATATGTAGCGGACTTTGCTGTCTGAAAAGCGGCGAATAAGCAGAAAAGCCCCGGCAGCCAGTAGTACCAGACCGGACACCATAACACCGGGAAGCCCGATAGCAAAATTGCTGCCGACAAACTCTACGCGAAAGAAACCGTCCAGGTTTTCTACTGCCTGTAGCCACAGGGGTACGGGGTTTAAGAAAAAACGCAGGTGGCGGATGGTGACAACAAGAAAGGAATAATGAAAAGCCAGGCCCGCCAGCCACAGAAACGGCTCGGAACTGTAAGTGAGCTTATTTTGACCGGCGGCGTTCTTTTTGACACTCATGACCGTATTGCGGAAGAGGGAACGAAACAGGAAAACTTCCAGAACCATACGCCAGAACACGCCGCCTTTTGTAAACGGGGTCTCCAGATTGTTAGCTTTGATCCACGGCAGGGATTTTTGCTGACCGCAGGTAGTGGGGATACTAAAAGGCACAGTAGAGCGCGCCCAGCCCAAAACTTTATAAATAAAACCGCCCACAAACAGCAGAAAGCCAAGATATGGCACGGCTATACCGAACAGGCCCGTAAGCCCTGTGGCTTTAACACCATAATAGGGGATAAGCCACAACAAGACGATGATAACCAGGGGTATTAAATATTTTTTATGCATTGCCACCTCATATCCTTTAGGCGAACTTTAAATTTTGGCTATAAGTTAAAAAATCTACGCATAATAAAAAGGAGAAATTTTTAAACGCTATCACAAATTCGTGTGAAAATCAATTCCTACCGCCCCGGTGGGAGAATATTGATTAAATGCCGTTCAGCGCTAAGCCTTCAACGCCTCTACTGGGTTAATGAACCTTGCCCCAATGGCGTGCTAATAAGGACAAAATCCATTATTATAAATGACTGCAGACAGTTGATAGCTATTAGCGGTCTGTTATTTTTCTTTCCTCTTTTGCAGCAGCACCCAGTCCTCTTGGCCCTGCGGACCGTCTGTGGTCTTGTATTTTCTCATCAGGCCGCTGATCTTCCGGCGTTCTCTTTCAACGGCAATATTGGCAAGATCTTCCTTACACTTAATGTAGAGGTCATAACCCAGGGCGCTCAGCTGGTCTATTTTCAGCTCAAAATCAAGGTAATTTGTAAGGGTATCCAAATCTTTCAAATCATTTTTAAGTACTGAGCGGGCAATGTCCTTTGCCTGGCCTATAAAGCCGACAGCCTGAACGGGAGAAAAATTCTGTATGGTACGGATTCGAATGATTGGATCCAGCTGCTCCCTTATTATTTTCTCATTTATATCCCCCTCCAGTGCTTCAACCAGGCAGGGAATGGCCTCATTGATAGCGTGCCCGGCGGGGTTGGCGAATTGGTCCTTGCCGCTTTTCAGGAACTGTGCTGTCTCCCCGGGATAGGAATGAATAAGAAAATCCTTCCACAGTGAAACTATTTCTTTTTTATGCTTGGTAATAAGGGGTTCTATTTTCATGGGAGTTTGGGTTTATAATGGTGGAAATATATAAAATGGTGATTACAACTGGGCAGCCAGCAAAATACTTGCCCCACGTGTCATTTCGACCGTTAACTAAAAAAGGGTCGGGGAGAAATCTCGTTTACGGCTTCCTGATCCAGCCCACATGTCATTTTAACCTGTTACTCAAAGTAGGTGGGGGATACTTCCCCCAGGGAGACCGGGCAGTCCCAAAGTATTTAAAATGACTACTTTTCCACGTTATCCTGACAATTGATAGTAACACATATTTTGAATAATCATGGTTAAGACACTAACAGACTCCTTCGGCAGGCAGATAACGTATCTGCGAATATCGGTAACTGACCGCTGTAATTACCGCTGCACTTACTGTATGCCTTCCGCTGGAGTAAGTCCAAAAACCCATCAGCAGATACTTCGCTACGAGCAGATAACGCAAATTGTAAAAGAGGCCGCCCTACTGGGTGTCCATAAGGTGCGCCTTACCGGTGGGGAGCCTCTGGTACGCAAAGGCATTGCCGATTTGGTTAAGTCTCTGGCAGCAGTTTCAGGGGTAGAAGAACTGGTAATGACTACCAATGGCAGTCTGCTTACACCAGCACTGGCACGGCAGCTCAAAGTGTCAGGGCTTGGCCGGGTTAATATATCTCTTGACACACTGGACCCGGAGGAGTTCTCGGTCCTGACCCGCGGGGGCCGTATCCAGGATGTGTTAAATGGCATCGAAGCTGCCCGGGAGGCCGGCCTTACACCGGTTAAAATCAATACAGTCGTTTTTAATAATACCCCCCCGGAAACCTTATGGAAGATTCAGGAGTATTGCCGCATTCACAATCTGGAGATGCAAACCATCAGCAAATTCACTATTTCCAGTTACGGGTCGGATAACAACATTAATACAGACAGACCGCAGCCCTGTAATGCATGTTCACGCCTTCGCTTAACCTCTGATGGATATATTCTGCCCTGTTTGTGCTCAGACAAACAGATAAAGGTTAATTTTGAAGATATTGCAGGCAGCATACTGGCGGCCGTTAAGACAAAACCGCAAAAAGGGGAATCGTGTACCAGGCGTCAAATGCCCGAGATAGGGGGTTAATAAATTATGAATTATGAATTAAGAATTTGGAATTAATAATTAGTTTCTGTCTAAAATTGATTTACTAACCGCAGAGAGCCGCCTTTGTGAGCAGAGAGAACGGACTGAATATTTAAAAGCTATGAAAATCGTGCGGGTGATGACCATTTTTCTAATTTCTAATTCAAAATTTCGGAGCCCTTATGTCTGCTGATCATGAGCTTTCTCACATTAGTTCCACCGGCGATCTTCATATGGTGGATGTTTCAACCAAAGACATTGTCCGGCGCACAGCGTTTGCTCGTGGTAAAATCTTCCTTAAGGCGGGCACCCTGGATAAATTAAAAGCTGGTGCTCTACAAAAGGGTGACGCTCTGGCCTGTGCCCGGGTGGCGGGTATTACAGCGGCCAAAAAGGCCTCAGAGCTTATTCCATTGTGTCATAACATTGTTCTGGATCAGGTTTCGGTAGATTTTGAGTTTCAGCGCGATGGGGTGCAAATTGAGGCGCGCACCATTTGCCTGTCCAGGACAGGTGTGGAGATGGAGGTTCTAACTGCTGTAAGCGTGGCCGCGCTCACTATATATGACATGTGTAAGGCTGTGGACAAGCAAATGGTTATAGGTGAAATTATCCTGGTGGAAAAAAAGAAAGAGCCGTTGGCATGATTTCTTTTGAAGTTTTATCAGTTAATGTGTCTCCAAAAAAAGGTGAAGTAAAAATACCCGTAAAAGAAATTAAACTAAAAAAAGATCACGGCATTGAGGGCGATGCCCATGCCGGGCCCTGGCACAGGCAGGTGTCTCTTCTGGCTCAGGAGGACATTGATACCATTAAAAGCAAAGGGTTAAAAATATCCTATGGAGATTTTGCCGAAAATATTACCACCCGGGGCATTGACCTTGCCTCCCTTCCCATTGGGGCGCGCTTATGTATTGGGTCGGCAGAGCTGGAGGTTACTCAAATTGGTAAAAAATGCCATAAGGGCTGTGCTATTTTTCAGCAAATTGGTGATTGCGTTATGCCCCGCAAGGGTATTTTCACCCGAGTTATTAAAGGGGGCTTAGTCAATGCTCAAAGCACTGGTTCTTACAATATCGGATAGGGCCTCCCGTGGGGTGTACGAGGATAAATCCGGCCCGGCAATTGAGCAGGTTCTCAGGGACCTTAATCTGGAAATTGAGATATCCCGCAAAATCATCTCTGACGATCCCCAGGAAATAAAATCAACACTGGGTGACTATGGTGCTTATGATTTTATCTTCACCTCCGGTGGTACAGGTATTGGGCCCAGGGACAACACGCCTGAGGTTATGAGTGCTTTCTGCGACAAATTAATACCAGGCATTGCTGAGTATATGCGGGCTAAATCCATGGAGCAGACACACCACGCAGTATTTTCCCGGGCTCTGGCAGGTATAAAGGGGCGCTGTATTATTATTAATTTACCGGGTTCTGAGCGGGGCTCCCGCTTTTGCATGGAGACTATTTCCCCCTTATTAAATCATGCTCACTCTATGATTTCCGGCGGAGGACACTGAATTAATTATGAATTATGAATTTAAAATTATGAATTGGTAATTTGGCGCCCTCAGGCGCATGATTTTAAATCTACCTGAAAATTGATTTTCTAATCATAAAAACGGGCTGTTAACAGCCCGTCACTAGTTGAATTTCTAATTCATAATTCATAATTCATAATTTCAAAAGGGCTTTTGCTGCCAGCGGATTTTTGTCATGTCCGGGCTGAGCTTTTTTAATAACTCTTTGTCTCCGAGCCCCGCGGGTGCCTTCTCCTTGTTTATGACTCTTAAAGGGAAACCAAGAAAATGCAGCATTTTCCGGATATGGCCGGGATGATATTTTATTTGATAGTTCTTTTTTATCAAATTGCTTATCATGGCGAGGGTCCAATGGGTGGCATTGTACCCGCATGCCGCAGGGCCTTTGCGAAGTATTTCTACTAAACTGTTGAGCTGATTAAAGTTTAATTTTGGCGGCCGGCCTGTGCGTCCGCCCTCCAGGAGACCCTCAACACCTCCCTTTTTGTATTTACGGAGCCACTCCGAAACCTGGGAACGGGAAACCTCTATGATGGCGGCTATTTGAGGGGCGGTGACCCCATCCATATTGAGCAGGACGGCTTTGATACGGCGTGCTACTTTATGAGCATTGTCTTCAGATGCCTCTTTCTCAATATCAACGAGATGCGCGTATTTTTTCTTAATTTTATTTAAAAAAACCGGTTTCATAATCAAATCTTTGAATAAAATAAATCACTTTTTCTGACGGAAGACCATTTGCCATATAGACAAAATATATGTTGCAAAAATTTCCGCACATAATTGCTTGCAATCTGCATTTATTTTCTACATTAGCATCAACTTTTTTCCCCATTATTAAAAAGGAGGCATAATGCCAAGTTATGTTATAACAGAAAAATGCGATGGCTGTAAAGGCCAGGACAAAACAGCGTGCATGTACATTTGTCCCAATGACCTTATGGTTCTTAATAAAGACACCATGAAGGCCACAAACAGGGATCCAATGATGTGTTGGGAGTGCATGTGCTGTGTTAAAATCTGCCCCCAGCAGGCAATGGACGTACGCGGTTACGCCGATTTCATGCCCATGGGTGCCAGTGCTACACCTCTGCGCGGCTCTAAGGACATCATGTGGACTGTTAAGTTCCGCGATGGCAGCCTCAAAAGGTTTAAATTCCCCATTCGTACTACAGAAGAAGGCAGTGCCGATCCTCTGGGCGGTTATGCAACTAACGATGATATAAACAATGAAGCACTGGCAACAGAGCCCGAGTCTTTAGGCCTCGACGCTGTTCCGTCAATATCTTAATAAAGGAGAATTTAATTATGCCAAATTTTGAAACAGTTGAAGTTAGCACCGACCTGCTTATCGTAGGTGGTGGGTTTTCCGCTTGCGGCGCTGCCACAGAGGCAGCATATTGGGCCAAGAAAAACGGCCTTAAAGTAACCCTGGTAGACAAAGCAGCTCTGGATCGCTCCGGTGCGGTTGCCATGGGTCTTTCAGCCATCAACCAGTATGTGGGCGTCCGCGACGGCCAGAATACAGTTGAAGACTATGTAAAATACGTCCGTCAGGATCTTATGGGCATCTCCCGTGAGGATCTGGTATACAATATCGCCCGTCACGTAGATTCTTCGGTCCATCTTTTCGAAAAATGGGGCCTTAAAATCTGGACAGACGAAAACGGCAAGTATGTTCATGAGGGCCGCTGGCAGCTCATGATCAACGGTGAGTCCTACAAAAACCTTATTGCAGAAGCAGCCAAAAACGCTCTTAAGGACGCTGGCGGCGAGGTTATCGAGCGCGTGTTTATCACTGATCCTTTATTAGACGGCAACAAAGTTGTCGGCGCTATCGGTTTCAGTGTTCGGGAAGAAAAGTTCTATGTGTTCAAAGCCAAATCAGTTATCTGCACAATGGGCGGCGCGGTTCACGTTTTCCGTCCCCGCTCCACTGGTGAGGGTTTCGGCCGTTCATGGTATCCTCCTTTCAACACTGGTTCCAGTGCTTATTTCACCCTCAAGGCCGGTGCCGAGATGACCTGTCAGGAAGTTCGCTTCATTCCCGTTCGTTTTAAAGACGCATACGGTCCTGTTGGCGCATGGTTCCTGCTTTTCAAATCCAGGGCTATAAGTGCAGGCGGTGGTGAGTATATGGTCAACCGCAGGCCAGAGCTTGAGAACTGGGCCCCTTATGGCTTAGTTAAGCCCATCCCCGCTAACCTTCGTAACTACCTTGGTATGCTGGATATCGACGCTGGTTTTGGTCCTCTCTATATGGAGACATCCGAAGCTATCGGCAAAATCGCCGCTGAGTTCAAAAATGACGACAAGGCTTTCAAGAAAAAGATGAAAGAGCTCGAGAGTGAAGCCTGGGAAGATTTCCTGGACATGACAATCTCTCAAGCCATCCTGTGGGCATCTCAGAACGTTAAACCTGAGGAAACACACTCTGAAATCGCAGCTTGCGAGCCTTATTTTATTGGCTCACACTCTGGTGCTTCAGGTGCCTGGGTTAGCGGTCCAGAGGATCTGGACACTCCTTACAAATGGGGTTATGCAAACATGACCACTGTTGAGGGGCTTTTTGCCGCTGGTGACGCTTCAGGCGCTTCCAGTCATAAGTTCTCTTCAGGTTCCCATGCAGAGGGTCGTATCGCTGGTAAAGCAGCCATCAAGTACATCATTGAGAAGGGCGCAGAGCCCAAAATTGATGCTGCCAAGGTGGAAGAGCTCAAAACTGCGCTTCTGGCACCTCTTGCCAATTACGATGCACACAAAAATGAGACCACAGACCCAGCCGTCAACACCAATTATATCATGGCCGACCAGTTCATGTATCGTCTACAAAAGATCATGGACGAGTATGCCGGTGGTGTAACATCCGCTTTCAAAACAAGCAAATCCCTGCTCGAAAGGGCCATGGAACTGTTTGTTTTCTTAAAAGAGGATTCCGAAAAGCTCGGTGCTGCCAACCTGCATGAGCTCATGCGTTGTTGGGAGAACATCCATCGTATGTGGCAGGGCGAAGCCCATGTCCGTACAGTACTCTTCCGTGAGGAAACTCGCTGGCCTGGTTACTATTTCAGGGCAGACGTTCCCAAAATGGACGAAGCAAACTGGAAGTGCTTTGCAAATTGCAGGTACGATGTTGCCAGCAAGAAATGGGAAATGTCCAAAAAGGCCATTTGGGCCTGTCCTGGCGTGTAATACTTAATTTCTGTTATTAATAAACCCGGTTGCTCTTAAAGGCAGCCGGGTTTTTTTTTACATTTATCCGGTAAGTCGTTACAAGGTAAACGGGGCTGTAAATTTTAATCCAGGCCGTCCCGGGGCTATAGGTTGTTACAATCTGTACAGGTTCCCCAAAGGCCGGGTTAACTTATAAGGCATAAGTTTTAAGCAGTAATAATATAATGAAGACTTTTATAAAATATCAACTAATCTTGGAGGTTGTGTATGGCAAACGCTGATGCCAAAAATATCCTTATAGTCGGCAGCGGCATGAGTGGTATTACGGCGGCCATTGAGGCTGCAGAGGCAGGGTACAACACTTATATTGTAGAAAAGAACCCTTACCTGGGAGGCAGGGTGGCCCAGCTTTATCATTACTTCCCCAAATTATGCCCGCCCACCTGCGGGCTGGAGATCAACTTCCGTCGCATCCGCAGCAACCCCCGCATACGCACCATGACCATGTCAGAGGTTGAGAGTGTATCAGGGCAGGAGGGCAATTTTACCGTCACTGTGCGTACCGCCCCCCGCTATGTTAACGAAAAGTGCACTGTATGCGGCAAGTGCGCCGAGGTTTGTACCATGCAGGTAGAAAACACCTTCAATTATGGTATGGACAAACGCAAAGCCGCCTACCTGCCCCACCCCATGGCATTTCCCATGCAGTATGTGCTTACACCCGAGCTGGCCAGGAGCAGTGAGGCTGCCAAAGTTAAGGAGGCCTGCGCATACGGGGCTATAGATTTAGACATGGCCCCCACAACTCAGCAGCTAAAAGTATCTTCAATTGTATGGGCCACTGGCTGGCAGCCATACGATGCCGCCAGGCTGGGCACTTACGGCTTTGGTCAGTATCCCGATGTTATCACCAATGTTATGATGGAGCGTCTGGCTGCAGAGTCGGGGCCCACAGGCGGCAAAATTGTACGCCCCTCTAATGGTGAGGTGCCAAAAACCGTGGCCTTTGTTCAGTGTGCCGGTTCCAGGGACCAAAACCATTTGCCTTTTTGTTCGGGTATATGCTGCCTGGCCTCTCTCAAACAGGCTACTTATGTACTGGAGCAGCACCCCGATACCAAAGTTATCGTGTTCTTTATTGATATACGTGCTACAGACACTTTAGAAGAGTTCGCGGCTAAGGTACAGGCTATGGACAATGTGGAGATGTTCAAGGGTAAAGTGGCCGCCATTACTCAGGACAGTGCTTCTAACACCCTCAAGCTCAAGGTTGAGAATACTACAACAGAGCAATTAAAAGAAATTTCCGCCGATCTGGTAGTGCTGGCTACTGGCATGCAGCCCACCACTGCTCAGCAGCCTCTTCCAGCGGATGTTAAATACGACGAATACGGTTTTGTATCGCCTGTGGGGGCGCCGGCGGGCATGTATGCGGCGGGCTGCGCCAAGAGCCCCACTCATGTTACCGAGGTGGTTCAAGACGGCACAGCGGCCGCTCTCAAGGCCATACAATCTATCGTAAGGAGGGCTGACTAATGGCAGACAAAAAAACAGCAGTATATATTTGCACAGGCTGCGATATTGGCAGCGCTATAAATGTGGAAAAGCTTTCAGAAACAGCAGCTTCTGCCGGCAGCTCTATTTGTAAAAGTCATCCCTTTCTGTGCAGCCGGGAGGGCGTCGACTTAATCAAAGCCGATGTCTCCGCTGAGGGCGTTAATAATATTTGTGTGGCCGCCTGTTCGGGCAGGGCCGTATACGACGCTTTCAATTTTGATGGGTGTATAACCGAGCGTGTCAATATCCGTGAGCAGGTGGCCTGGTGTCACGAGGCCGGCCACGAAGATACACAGCTTATGGCTGATGATTACGTGCGTATGGGTCTGGCCAAGCTGGAGGGTATGGAGCCCGTAGTACCGTTTAAACCAGAATCTGAAATGAGTAAAGATATCCTGGTAGTGGGCGGTGGTACCGCTGGCCTCACGGCGGCTCTCGAGGGGGCCAAAGCAGGTTATAATATTGTCCTGGTAGAAAAGGAGGCCAGTCTTGGTGGCAAGCAGGCCAACATGGGAAAGGTGGCAGTGTTCCCCTATAAAGAGCTGGCCGACAATGACATAGCCGCTCTTATACAGCAGGTTACCAGTCACGACAAAATCAAAGTGTATACCAGTTCGGTAATAGCTAAAACAGACGGAGGCCCTTGCTTATACACGGTATCCATAAATAACGCCGGTACAGTTGTAGATCACAAAATCGGCGCTATTGTTGTGGCCGCCGGCTGGCAGCCTTACGACCCCGCCAGGCTGAGCGATAAACTTGGTTATGGCAAAAGCCGGGACGTTATCACCAACGCTATGTTCGAAAAAAGTCTTAAAGAAGGTGTGCCTTCCCGTCCTTCGGACGGCAAGGCCTTAAAAAATGTGGCATTTTTACAGTGCGCCGGGCAGCGGGACAAAAACCATCTGCCATACTGCTCCGCCTTTTGCTGTATTACCGCCTTAAAACAGGCACTGCAGATTAAGCAGAATAATGAAGATGCCAATGTGTACCTTATATATAAAGAAATGCGTACTGCTGGTCATGCGGAGGACCTATACCGCGCGGCCCAGGAGGCAGGTGTTACCTTCATCCGCAGTCAGGATCCAGTTGTCAATACCCAGGGCGGCCTCAGCGTTCAGGCAAAAGACGACCTATTAGGCGAAGACATTGTACTCGAGGGTTTGGATCTGGTTGTACTTGCTACCGGCTCTGTACCAGCATCCGCAACCGGTAAGGATGTAAATGCCAAAAAGCAGGATGATAACAAGAAAGAGGAAAATAAGGATGAACTCGCTATCCCTGCGGATGTTATAAGGCAGTCAAATATCCTTAATCTTACCTATCGTCAGGGCCCGGAGCTTCCCGCTCTCAGTCACGATTATCCCGATTCACATTTTATCTGCTTTCCTTACGAAACCCGGCGCACAGGTATTTATGCAGCCGGTTGTGTAAGGCGTTCCATGGGTATTTCTCAATCTATTGAGGATGCTCAGGGTGCTGTACTCAAGGCTATACAAAGTATAGAGCAAACCATTAAAGGTGAGGCTGTCCACCCCCGCAGCGGGGACACCTCCTTTGTAGACATTAACCTGCAGCGCTGTACTCAGTGTAAGCGCTGTACGGTGGAGTGCCCCTTTGGCGCTATCAATGAGGACGAAAAGGGCAATCCCCAGTATCAGGCTACACGCTGCCGGCGTTGCGGTATATGTATGGGCGCCTGCCCCGAGCGGGTTATTTCTTTTAAAAATTATTCTGTTCCTCAAATTGGCAATATCGTTAAGGCCATAGAGGTACCAGAGGAGTATGAAGAAAAACCCCGTATACTGGTGTTTGCCTGTGAAAATGACGCTTATCCGGCACTCGATCTTGCCGGGTTGCATAAAATGAAATACAATGCCTGGGTCCGTGTCATTCCACTGCGGTGCCTTGGTTCTATGAACCTGGTGTGGATAGCCGACTCCCTTTCCAAGGGCATTGATGGCATTCTTCTTCTTGGCTGTAAACATGGCGATGACTATCAGTGCCACTTTATACGTGGCAGTGAGCTCTCAAATATTCGGTTGAGCAAAGTTTCGGAGACCCTGGATCGTATGCAGCTGGAAAGTGAGCGTGTAAGGTATGAGAGTGTCTCTTTAGGTGATTACAAGAAGCTGCCCGCACTACTTGATGAGTTTGCCGAGACAATCAACAGCGTTGGTCCCAACCCGTTTAAGGGCTTCTAGTTCCTGCCCCCGTGTAAGGGCGCGGGGAGGGGATTAATTTTTTTGGAGGATTTATAAATGAGTATGAAAATAGACCCTAATCTCATGAAAGACCTGAAGGCGTTTGGCGTGACAGGCATTAATAAGTGCTACCACTGTGGTAACTGTACGGCAGTGTGTCCTTTAAGCAAGGGTGATACTACTTTTCCCCGTAAGCTTATGAAATACGCGCAAATGGGACTGGTGGATAAAATCAAACAGAGCCCCGAGCCCTGGCTGTGTTACTATTGCGGCGACTGCTCGGACAAATGCCCCCGTGGGGCCGAGCCGGGCGAAAACATGATGGCAATTCGCCGTTATCTCACCTCGGTTTATGACTGGACTGGCTTTAGCCGCAAGTTTTACATTTCAGAAAAATTCGAGATTATGGCTCTCAGTATTGTAGCCATACTCACGGGGCTTGCTCTCATACTTTTCCATGGGTCAAACCCCAATATGGAGCATGCCTTTCTTAACTCAGTATGGCCCAATCATGCTATTGAGATAGCCGATGTGGTCATGGGTGGCATTCTATCGTTTTTATTATTGAGTAATACCTGGCGGTGCGCTTCATTTATCCTGGGAGATCTTAAAACCAAAATACCCCTGGGTATTTATTTGAGTCAGGCCAAAGAGTTACTTATCCATTTCCTAACCCAGAAAAACTTTAAGGAATGTGAAGATCGTATGGCGTGGTATGTACATCTTTTAATAATGACGGGTTACAGTACAGTATTTATACTGGTAGTTGTTTTCCTGGCAGGCGGCATTCATTTTGTAGGTCTTTCCTGGGAGGGCATGGCCTTTCAGCGTGATGTTATTTATCCATTCTTTCATCCTATTCGCCTGTTAGGCTATTATGCCACAGCCGCCTTACTTTATGGTGTCACTTACGCTATGATTGGCCGCTATAAAAAACAAAAATCTGCTTATAAATACTCCCATCCCACAGACTGGATGTTCCTTATCCTTCTGCAGCTTACCACGCTAACAGGTATCTTTATCCATTTCACCCGTTTATTAGACTGGCCTATGACCACTTATACGCTATATGTAATACACTTGATGGTGTGTGTGCCCATGTTGGTGCTGGAGGTGCCTTTTGCTAAATGGGCCCACCTGGCCTTCCGGCCTGTGGCCATTTACTTAACCAAGGTTAAAGAAGCATACAACAATCAGACCCAAACTGCTACCAACTAAGTAAGTCTCATTTTAAGGATTATTACATGACTACAGACATGCCAAAATGTCCCCATTGCTCAGAAGAACTTAAAAAATGGCGTCCCCCGGAAGATTCCACCTGGAACGCGGACTTCATGTGGGTGTGCTTTAATGATGATTGTTCCTACTTCGTAAAAGGGTGGGATCACATGATGAATACCCAGAATGTAAAGGCCTCCTACCGGCACCGGATGGACCCAAAAAACGGTTCAACCGGCCCCCTGCCTGCCTGGAACAAAGACGCCCATAAGGACTGTATAATAGAGGACTGAAGAACTGCAGGTTTGGCAGAGCCCCCCGTCCCCCTGAGGGGGTGTAAGATTAAGAAATGAAGACTTATTAATCAGCAGCAGGTACCCCCTCAGGGGGTTAGGGGGCGTTGCTAATCAAGCGAAAGAAGTTATGAAAATCAACCGAAACGATCTCTGCCCTTGCGGCAGCGGTAAAAAATTCAAGAAGTGCCACTTTGGCCGGGAGAACGAACTGGAGTTCAATGAACCTGAGGAAATCTCTCTTGAGCTCAGCAAACGTATCACAGAACTGCCGGTTGTACTTTATGGCCGGGCTGGGGAGATCGTCGGCGCTATCGATATTAAGGCGCTGACTGGCAGCAGCAAGGGCATCAAATTCATAGATCTTAAAGCCTACTCTGAACTTACTTTTTTTGGCAGCAAGCTGGCTGATGAGGGTAAGGCTGGTGGCGGCAGTGTGTTTGTTAATATTTACAAAACCCAAAAGGGCGATCCGGACAATGTATATATAGCCATTTCACCGGGTGTTAACGAAAGCGTGCTGGCCCATCAGCTGGCTCATGCCCTGGATTTTATCGGTGGCTCCAAATTAATGCCGGGTCTGGGTCAGGCTCTCAGTATGGAGCTGGAAGTTCCCGTAGAGCACCTTGAGCACCCTCAAGAGTATGGCTACTGGCTGGGTTACTTAAAAGACAATTTTAAAATTGAGCTGGACGCAGATGACACAATCGTCCATTATTTATTCAGTCATGATAAACTGCTTAAGGGTGAGGATATCCAAAACCAGGACAACGATAAGATAAAGGAACAATCCAAAGAGATGCTCACCTTTTTAAACGCCCACAGCGCGGAAATTAATGCCCTTATCCGTGAGCGGGATGGCTATATCGGAGAGCAGAAGCAAGTAGATTGATAATTAAAAATTACGAATTATGAATTATGAATTTAAATAGTGACGGGCCGTAAAGGCTCGTTTTTTGTACAGTGCGCCTTTAAGCGCCAAACTGCGAATTCATAATTTCGGGTGCAGGTCTCATATAACGCATTTTATTGCTAAAATTCTAATCAAAAAACAAATTCAAAATCCCAATATCTAAATCCCAAACAAATTCAAAATCCAAATTGTTAAAATCCAAAACAATCAATTGTGCTTTTGATATCAAAGTTGTCCTTTTTTGTTTTGCCTCCGAGGCTGGAAAGCCGAGAGCAGACGCAGTCGAAGACAA
>CAZRWX010000011.1:0-37005 GCA_964603925.1 uncultured Bifidobacteriales bacterium
GGGCAATGGTGAGGGCGGCCACCAGGTAGCCGTTGCGCAAAAACCGGTCATGGTGCGTTCTGAAGGTAAAAAGGTTGGCCGCAATGACCCTTGTACTTGCGGCAGCGGCAAGAAGTATAAAAAGTGCTGTGGTAAAGGTCTTTAAGCGGCATCATGTCATTATTTATTTCTATTGAAGGGGTGGATGGCTGTGGTAAATCTACCCAGGTCAGCCTGTTAGTCGAAGCTCTCCAAAAACGTGGTTATCCTACAATCAGTATCAGAGAGCCGGGAGGGACAGGCATTTCAGAACAAATTCGCCAAATACTTTTAAGCCGGGACAATACCGCCATGGCGCCCGCAGCGGAGATGCTGTTATACGCGGCCGCCCGCGCTCAGGTAGTCAAAGAAATTATCCAACCCTCGCTTAATGCGGGTAAATTTGTAATCGCCGACAGGTTCATCTGGGCCACCCTTGCTTATCAGGGGTATGGCCGTAATCTAAACAAATCTCATATCGAAATGCTGGCACAGGTAGCGTGCGGTTCTCTAACTTTACATCATACGTTTCTTCTGGATATACCCGTAAGCCTTATGGAGCAGCGATTAGCCAGCGCAGGTAAGGCGCCGGATCGTATGGAGTCGCAAGGCAGTGATTTTTTCCGTCGAATAAAAGAAGGTTATCTGGAGATTGCCAGGGAGAATACCGGAGTGATGACAGTTATTGACGGCACCATGAATTCCGAGCAAATACACAATCTTATCATGAAGAGGGTGGATGTCTTTATTAATGAGTGGCTCATCAATAAAAATGAAACAGGTTTATAAATGTTAGAAAATCCCATGGATGAGAACATTCATATTATTTTTGTACTTTCAACTTTTAACGGTTTTTATTTTCAATAACGCCAGGCAGACGACTTTATTACACGAAGGGGACCAAATGAGCATTAGCGGCAAAAAGAACTACTACATCTGGATATTTTTTATCCTTTTAAGCTGTGCGCTAATTGGCAATAAGGTCATGGCAGAGGGCGATGAGCATTTCTACAGTGAGGTGTTACGGCTCGAAAAGGCTGTTAAAAAAATTGATGAATTTTATGTGGAAAAAATTTCCTCAAAAGAACTGGTTCAGGCTGCTATTCAGGGCATCAAGGGTATATTAGATCCTCACACGGACTATTTTACCAAGGAGAAGTACGATGATCTCAAAGTAAGCACAGAGGGTGCTTTTGGGGGGTTGGGCATTACCATTGCCATCAGAGACAACATACTCACCATAATTACCCCTTTGCAGGATACTCCGGCATTTCGCATGGGTCTGCAGGCTGGCGATATGATTCTGGAAATTGACGGGGAATCTACTATAGGCATTACTATTAACGGCGCTGTTGATAAGTTAAGGGGTAAGCCTGGCACTTCGGTTACTATTAAAGTCGGCAGAGAGGGTGCTGTCGAGCCCATAGATTACACCGTTATTCGCGACATTATCCGTATTCAGAGCGTACCCTTCGCCAGTATGCTAAACGATACAGTAGGTTATGTTAAAATAACCCAGTTTTCCAAACGCACTGACGAGGACTTAAAGGAAAAAGTTCTTCAACTCAAAAAAGACGGAGCTTCAGCTCTTATTCTTGATTTGCGTAATAACCCCGGGGGGTTGTTGAATCAGGCAATCTCTGTGTCAGATTTGTTCCTTCCCAAGAGTAAACTGGTAGTCTTTACCAAAGGCCGGGTACGTTCACAGAATAAAGAATATTTCAGCGAATCGGGACCTGTGTGGGGCGGGCAGCAAAAACTCATTATTCTGGTAAACGAGGGTTCAGCCTCTGCCTCAGAAATTGTCGCGGGCGCTATTCAAGATCATGACCGGGGTTTAATAATGGGCAAGACATCTTTTGGTAAGGGCTCCGTGCAGACTATTTTGCCTCTGGATCAAGATAACAATGCTCTTAAGCTAACCACCGCTTACTATTACACGCCTTCTGGCAGGTGTATCAATAAAATTGAAAACGCTATGCAGAAAATCCGTGATAAAGCAAAAGCCGAAGAAGATTCCGCTGCTTCCAAAGATTCCGCCGAAGTATTTACAACAGACGGCGGCCGTAAAGTCCATGCTCGTGGCGGTATTACTCCCGATATAGAGGTTGAAGGTAATCTCTATGATCGTTACCTCAGGGAGATGGAAAGGCGCACAATGTTTTTCAAATTTATTGTAAAAGTCAGGCCCCGCCTGGAAAAGGCCGGCAAGGTAACCCTCAATACTCAGATATCCAGCAAAATAACAGACGAATACAAAGATTTCATCATGAATGACAGCGCTTTTACCCAGTTTAAGAGCGCTTCTCATATTATGTTGGAGGAGTTCGCTAAAACCATGGAGAAAGAGCGCAAATCAGTGGGGGATACCCTAAAATCAAAAATCAACAATGAAATAGATATGCTTAAAACCAGTCTGACGGAGCTCCTGGTACAAAAAACTAAAATGGAGTTTGATAAAAACCTTGATTATATCAAATATGCCCTCAAGCGGGAACTGCTGCAGGCCTCCCTGGGGGACAGTGCCCGTAATGTCCATGAGATCAGCATAGACAAACAGGTAAAAAAGGCTATGGAATACCTGTCGGACACTAAACTGTACAAGAGCGCTCTGGTTGCGCAAAAAGACTAATCTAAATTAGCAGTTTTTAGTCTCCAGTCTGCGCAATCATTAGCTTGAAATAATATTCAATACCGTTATCAACATGGTTTATTGAGCGTGAGTATTGCTTGAATTCCGGGGGGTAAGGTGGAAAAAAAACATCACAACCCATATCGGTAGTTACAATTGTGAGTATAAGGCTCAAACAGCCTTGGTGGCCTATTGCCTCTTTGTATATCTGTGCTCCCCCAATTACAAAACAATGTGCGCATTTTCTTTCCTCGGCCAGCTTTAATGCATAATCAAAACTTGCAGAAGCAAAGGCACCCTTAAACTTAAGGCTCTGCCTTGTAAGTACTATATTAAGACGAGATGGCAGGGGTTTATAGGTATCAGGAAGAGAATCCCAGGTTGCTCTTCCCATTATCACGCAATTTTGACTATCATCGGTAACTAGGCCAGTGGGGAAGTTTGATTGCATTTTCAAGTCGAAGGTGTCCAGGGTCTTTCTCAAACTGTTAGATGTGGTAATAGCACGGAAAAACCTGCGATCGGTTTTTAGATTCCAGGGAATACTGCTGGCTTTGCCTATGCCACCGGCATTGTCTAATGCGGCAATTAAATGAAAATTCATTTTAAATTCGGTACCTCGTAACTTAATGAACCCTATACGGAAATGGGAAATTTAATAAAGGGGTGATGCTTATAATTTAAAAGGGTAAAATCCTCAAATGTCAATTCTTCAAAAGGTTTAGAGACAATTTCTACCCTGGGCAGCAGCATGGGCTTACGGGTAAGCTGTTCTTTGAGCCCATCAATATGATTGCGATAAATGTGGGCATCACCAATTGTATGAGTAAAAACCCCCGGGGTAAGGGCGCATTCATGTGCAACCATTATCATCAGGAGCGCATAGCTGGCAATATTAAAGGGTACACCCAAAGCAATGTCTGCCGAACGCTGATACAGCTGGCAGTCCAGACGTGAGTTCGCCACATAGAATTGAAAGAGCAGATGGCAGGGGGGCAGAGCCATTTTTTCTATGTCAGCTACGTTCCAGGCATTAACAATGATACGGCGGGAATCCGGATTAGTTTTGATAAGGTCAATGGCATTTTTAACTTGATCTATACCCTGTATTGTGCAAGTTTCCTCATCATTGCTCTGGGTATATTTGGGCCAACTGCGCCATTGGTAGCCATAAATTGGCCCCAGTTCACCATTTTCGTCCGCCCAGGCATCCCAGATTGGAGTGTGCTGTGTAAGATTTTCGTTTATATTGGTTGAGCCTTTCAAAAACCATAACAGCTCCCGCAGGCAACCGTTGAAAAGGGTCTTTTTAGTGGTTACAAGGGGGAAACCCTCCTGGAGGTCATATTTCTTTTGAACTCCAAAAACAGATAATGTTCCAGTGCCCGTTCGATCACCCTTTTCCACGCCATTATTAATAACATAATCAACAAGTTCCAGGTATTGTTTCATGTAATTCTCCCTTAAGGAAAATTTAAAAAGCATCGGATAAAACTGAAAGAGAAGTGCGTAATTACCATAATATGGTTTTATTAGCAGGTATCAGGAAATAATTTGGGCCATAAATAATTGGTAATGGTTAATTGAGTTGCCGTGATTATATTTAAGCTCATGACCGAACTTATTGGCGGCAGTCTGGAGAATAATGCCATTTTTTTATTGGTTGGGGATCTCCTCGAAGATAATGACTTTGCCTCTATTCATGAGCTTATTAAAGGTTTTCATCATGCCGATGTTGCCGTAATCCTGAATCTTTTAGGGGATGCTGATGCCTTAAGAATCCTCAAGGGTTTTGACGAGGATAAACAGGCAGATATTATAACTGAGCTCAACGAATCCAAACAGCAATTTATTGTTAACAATGTTAAGAGGGAGCGGCTCTCCGAAATTGTTGAAGAGATGGATTCCGACGATGCAGCCGACCTTGTTGGGCTTATGGACGAAGAGGCCCGGGAGCAGTTTCTGGATCATGTGGAAAAGGCCGATGCCGAAGAGGTCAGGGAGCTCCTCAACCATGATGAGGAGACAGCCGGTGGCTTAATGTCAAAAGAGGTCGTATTTGTCAGGGATCATTCCACTGTAGAAGAGGCTATTCGGGAAATTCGCAAAGCCGTAGAAGAGACTGAGCAGGTATACAATGTATTCGTTGTTTCCAGCGAGAAGGGGGAACTGCGCGGTGTGCTTTCATTGAATATTCTTATTCTGGCCAAGCCTCAAAATTCCATCTCCCCTTTAATGGTAAATACTGTCAGCGTACCCACTTATATGGATCAGGAAGAGGTTGCCAGGATCGCAAAAAAATATGGTATGGTAGAAATCCCAGTAGTTGATGAAAATAATGTACTGGTAGGGCGCATCACTCATGATGATATTTTAGATGTTGTTCAAGAGGAGGCCGTTGAGGATATAGGACACCTGGCCGGTACCGGGGATGAAGACATTCAGGATTCTGCTCTGGAGACTTCACGAAAACGCCTTACCTGGCTTATTTTTGGGCTGGCCGGGGGTATTTTATCAGCCTTTATTATGAGCCGGTTTGAAATTGCCATTAGCCGCATTTTACTTTTAGCATTTTTTGTCCCTGTTATTATGGCTATGGGGGGTATTGTGGGTATTCAGTCATCTACTATTACAGTAAGGGGGCTGGCCACCGGGGAGATTATCCCAGGCAAATTATGGAAACGTGTGCTTCGCGAAACAGGGATTGCTTTTATTAATGGATCAATCTGCGGTTTATTGTTAATGCTGATTATTTTTTTCTGGCAAAGGGACTGGGCCATTGGTTTTGTTGTTGGTGGGTCTATGGCCACCGTCATGCTTGTCAGTACTATTTCGGGTACTCTGGTTCCTATTGCGCTAAATAAGTTAAAGATTGACCCCGCCCTTGCCACAGGCCCTTTTGTAACAACCATGAATGATATTATTGGTTTGGTCGTGTATTTCACCCTTACAGCCATTTTCCTGTAAGCGCCCTTACGGCAAGTTTTCTATAAGGTTAAGTTTGCTTTTTCCAGTGTCATTTCAGTTCATTATGTGCAAAGAGCAAACAGTTCAATTTAATAGGATCATTTTTGCCAGAGGACATATCATTATTTTATGTTTTAACCTTTGGATTCTCCATTCTAGCTGCATACTGTTTGGGGTTTCTGCTTCAACTGCTGGTTTTACATATTACCCACAGGGCATTATTTCCGGTAAAGGCCCTGAAAAGGAGATAAGATGAAAGAGTATAAAACATCAGATTTACGAAACATTTCAATTGTAGGTGGCCCGCAAACTGGTAAAACCAGCCTGGGCGAGGCAATTCTTTATTCAAGCGGGATTACTTCGCGTTTGCAGACTCCTGATGAGGGCTCTTCAATTTTGGACTACCAGAATGACGAAATTGAACGTAAAATTTCCATTTCTGCATCTCCATTTTCCGTTGAGCGTGAAGACAGTAAACTTAATTTTATTGATACTCCCGGTTTTTCGGCCTACGTGGCACAAGTTATTACTTCAGTAAATGTTTGCGAGTCATCTTTAATTGTGATTGACGCAGAGTCCGGTGTTGTTGCTCAAACTAAAAAGGCCTGGAAATACTCCCAAAAAGCTGGTCAAAGCCAGATTATTTTTATTAATAAAATGGATAAGGATCGCATAGATTTCAATTCCCTTGTAGAGGATATTAAAAGCTCTCTTTCAAATAAGGTCTGCCCCATAAGCATTCCTATTGGCAGCGGTGATTCATTTACCGGTGTGGTGGACATTATCAAGCAGAAAGCTTATATCGATAAAGATAAAACAGTTGAAGAGCAGGATGTGCCTGGCGATCTTTCAGATCAGGTACAAATCCTTCGGCTTGCACTTATGGAGAATGCTGCCGAAAATGACGAACAATTACTGGAAAAATATCTTGAAGCTGGCGAATTAAGTGATGACGAATTTCTTGCCGGTCTTAAAATGGGCATTGCGTCTGGTGATATCATTCCCTTGATGGCGGGTTCAGCTCGTAAAAATGTCGGAATCAGTAAAACATTAGATTTGCTGGAGTCTCTGGCTCCCAGTCCAGATCTCAACAAGAAATGCATATTAGTCACAGATGATGGTCAGGAGCAGGCACAGAAGATAGAATCTGGTGGTGTACCTTTACTCCAGGTATTTAAAATTACCGACGATGATAAAGTAGGTGAGTATTTCTTCTTTAAAATTCTGAAAGGTGAACTAAAACCTTCTCAGGAGTTTTTGAATATCAATAAAAAGCAGAAAGAAAGAGTTGGTCACTTATTTTCATTTGTTGGCAAAAACCGTAATGAACGGGAAAAACTATATGCAGGCGATATCTTAGCCACTGCAAAATTAAAATCTACAGGCATTGGAGATACGCTTTTCAACGGTAAAGACAGTCTTCAGGCCCGGGGCTTTGATTTCCCCACCCCCGTGCTGACGGAGGCTGTTAAAACAAATTCAGAAAAAGATAACGAGAAGCTGGTAGAGGGTCTTCACGAAATCAGCCGTCTGGACCCATGCTTTCAAAATGAACATGTGGCTGAGTTTAATCAAAGGCTGGTTAAGGGCATGAGTAAGCTTCATCTGGAGTCCATGATCGGGCGCATAAAGTCAAATCTTAAAATTGACATTGAATTTTGTAAACCCAAAATTCCCTATCGTGAGACCATTCGCGGTTCTGCAAAAGCTCAGGGTAAGTACAAAAAACAAACGGGTGGTCATGGTCAGTACGGTGACTGCTGGCTGGAGATCAGCTCCTCAGATACAGGCGAGGGTTATAAATTCGAGGATAAAATTTCTGGTGGTGTTATTCCCTCCAAATATATTCCCGCTATCAGTAAAGGTGTTCAGGATGCCATGAGCAGGGGTATTACTGCCGGGTTTCCTGTGGTGGATGTTGCAGTGGCCGTATATGATGGTTCTTATCATAATGTTGACTCCTCTGATTTAGCCTTTCAGATGGCAGGTTCTCTGGCTTTTAAGAATGCCGTGGAAAAGGCCAATCCCATATTACTGGAGCCTATCATGAATGTAACTATTACGGTTCCAGAGGATTGTGTAGGTGATGTTTCAGCGGATTTTAATCAGCGCCGCGGCAAAATACTGAATATGGATGCTGGTGGACCAGGCTACCGTGTTATTTCAGCTAATGTACCCATGGGTGAGCTTTACAATTACGCAGTAGATTTAGATTCCATGACAAAAGGGGATGCCGAATATGTTGAAAAATTGGAAAAATATGAGCCGGTTCCCGCTAACATTGCCAGCAGCATAATCTCTAAAAACAAAGAAAGCTAATAGTAATATCCCAAAATCCCCCTTTCCGGGAGATTTATAAATGTAAGGGGACAAATCAATATCCCTTTAAGGATTACCTCAAAAGGGTGCTCAAGTTTATTTCATATATCCATGAGGTGCACCTCTAGAGAGTGTTTAAATTTATTTCATATCTTTAGAGGCGCACCTCTAGAGAGCGTTTAAATTTACTTCATATCTTTAGAGGCGCACCTCTAGAGAGCGTTTAAATTTACTTCATATCTTTAGAGGCGCACCTCTAGAGAGTGTTTAAATTTATTTCATATCTTTAGAGGCTGATTCCAGAGTTTCCCGAACTTTCGTTTTTTCAAGAATTTCAAAAAGTTTAAGCTCGTCTTCCAGTATTTCATTTAAACCTACAATGTATATATCTGAAGTGCTGCAGATACCCTTGAATACATCAAGACATTCGGCGTCAATAAAACTCAATTCAGTAAAATCAAAAAGTATTTGTTTTTTACCACTAACAGACTTTAATAGTTTGTTAAAAACAGACCCTTCACACATAACGCCTTTGCAGGCTAAAAGGGGTTTACCTTCAATAGTCTTCTCTTCATAAGAAAAATCCAGAGGAGGAACTTTAGTGCCGACAAGGCTGTCATTCAGTTCTAACAGCTCGAATTCTTCTAACGTGGGAAATACATTTAAAATTTTATGCAGATTGGTTGCTGTTATAACTTTTTGCACGTATTCTTTAACATTAACCAGTCCGTAATATATTTTGCTGTCGTTGCAAAATTTGTATCCATTTATAATTACACCCAACCCGGAGCTGTATATCATCTCGACATTGCCGCAATCTACCAGGATAGGCTCTGTACCTGCCTTGGCATAAGTTTTAAGCTTTTCTTTAAATTTAGTAATATCCATTAATGAAAATTCCTGAGGGAAGGCTATAAGCCTGTAATTATTTGAGAAAGCATTCATTTTTCGTCCTCCATGTTCTTTGGGGCTAACTGTGATATAAGAGAATCCGGAGACCATGTATAACAAAGATCTTTAGCTGGGTTAAGAATTTCATGCTGAACACCATACATGTTAAGATATACATCAGGAATAATATCGCCGCGCAGTATTATAATACCCAGGAACTCCACCGGGTTCTCCAGCTCATTGACAAGTTTTTGCTTCTTTTCCTGGACGTATTGGGCCTTTTTTTTAGTTGTGTAGTATTGAGCTAATACCTGTTTAAGGTCCTCTTTTATTTTAGGTGACAGCTCCGTTTCCATTTTACGCGCTATCTGGTTCATTCCTCTTATTCTTTTCTCCATAGGTACCAGAGCGGCTTCTATTTTCTCTGCAAGCTTATCCAGCTCCTTTATCTTATCTTTTTTACTTTCCAGCTCTTTATCAAAAACAGTCAGATAATTCTTTGCTCCCTTAATACCAAGCCCGTTGAGCTCTATTTTTTCATAAGAGGTAAAATTGTTTGTGGCATTGATTGACCGGGGAGAACTTAAAATTGAACCTGCTTTAACCTGGCAGTTTCTTAAAGATTTTTCAAATTTGAAAATGCCATCGCACTCAAAGACTGTATCCTGAGCCATGGTAATGGTGATATCATTTTTTGCGCTTATTTTTGATTTATTTTTGCCGAAAACTCCATTCTTTATCATAATACTACCATTACGGGATACAATTTCGCATGCTTCTACGCTCCCCTCTATCTGGATATCACCCTTTACATCAACATTGAAGCCGGACTTAATACTTCCATAAATAATTACGTCACCCGAGTATTTTATATTACCAGTGGCAAAGTCCACATTAGTGGGAATAGTTAAAAGTTCACCAATACCGATAGTTTCGTTCTGCCGGTATAGATAACCGCCGACCTCAGCCAGGAGTTTTTTGCCGTCAGGGCTTTCAACAGTACCTTTGCCTTTTGGCAGTGGTCTGTCCTTGCCTCTTTCGGCCGGTAGTGGTCTTCCATAAATGTCTATTCCCGGAGTACCCTCTGTAGGGGGGTATTTTATAGCGATCAATTCACCTGCTTTTATCTGTTGTACTGTTTTTATATTTTTAAAATCCACTGAACCATCAGCCATTCGTAAAGGCCTGGCATCCGGGTCAATTTCAACCTTTTCATCAATTTCGGCATTTTTGCCATTAATGGGTGGCTTACAACTGGCAACTTTAACAGCTTCATCAAACATCTTCTTTTTAAACATGTCTGAAATAAACGGCCAGTTTATACCATAGACGATACCTTTTCTGGTAAAGCCGAACTCTATATCCTTAAGTGTCAGAGATATATTGTCATAATGGAATTTTGAAGAAATATAAAGAGTGGCCTCTGCCGGGCGGCCATGGATCTCAAAATAATCGTCCTTTCTGGTGTCGTAGGTAATAAATTTTGGCCCTACAAACTCAAAGGTGCCTCTGCCTTTACGGGCAACCTCATTAATCCGTGCCCAGTCAAAATTCATTATGTTTTTTTCCAAGAGCTCTTTTTTTAGAGTATCTACATCAATATGACCACCGGATTCCCGGCTGGATTTTAGATATACTCCATCAGATCTTTCGTCCCACTCAAGCATGGGGCTGTTATTTAATTCTACCATTTGAGCCTTAATTGATGAGTTCATTATAAGATTCTTAGGCCTAAAACGGTATGTTTTTTTAATAAATAGCCAAAACGACCAATTTAAAGGTTTTTACATATTTGAGTGTCTAACAAAGAAAGGCAGTTATGGGCGGCATCTTTGGCGCCGGTGTCCGGGCCTATTAATTCTTCCCAATCTATCTCATCAAGGGGAGTCCGGGTTTCAAAGGTGTCTGCCAGATTTGCGCTCTGGAGCGGCATCCTCCAGGCTGGAAATACATACTCTGGATAAAATTCCCGGCCGGTAATGATATTTGGCAGAGATAAATGCCTGGCCTTTAACCGTAACTTTCCCAAATAATAGGTCAGACTATCAATAATACCAATAACTATAGCCGGGATTCTCCGCAAAGCTAATTCCATGGTTATAGTGCCAGGGTTAGCAATAGCCAGGGCCGTGCGGGGCCAAATATCTTCTTTATCATGAAAGATTCTTAGCTGGGGGATATTATAGCTTTTCATAAGAGCCCGGCTGAAATCATGTAGATATTCGGGAATTAGTATAGCAGGTTCAAATTGGCCGATTGTTGATTTATTTAGAGAGTTTACAACTTTCAGGTAATATGGGAGATTTCGTTGAACAATGAATTTTCGGCTGCCCGGGCAAAGACATATCAGTGTTTTTTTATGGTTACTGGCGGCAGTTTTTTGAAAAAAGTGGCTTTGAGTTACCCGAGCACCGTTTTTAACATAGGAGGCCTTTTCCATGGGGTATTGCACATGAACGTCTATATCACAGAATATCCTGGCTTTGCGGTTTCTATAAGCCCAATATTGGGGGGGGCAGATATAATATACATGTAGGCCTTTTTTTCTGCATAGGCTAAGCAGTTTCAAGTTAAGGCCCGGGTAATCTACCAGGATAACAAGATGGGGATTAAAAGCCAGCATGGCTTTTTTCATTCTGCCTATTAAGGGAAAAAGATTATGGGCCTGCTTTATTACATCACTGATCCCATTGACTGCGCACTCTTCAATGGGTAATAAAGACTGAACCCCCAGCTCTTTGGAGTAGGGGCCTGATAAACCCTTAATCTCCAATTTTCCAGTTATTTTGAATATTTCAGCTATTACCTCAGCTAAAATTATATCTCCGGATAACTCGCCGGCAGATACAAAAATACGCAGTCCAGTTCTTATACAGTTTGGTCGAGTGTCTGGTTGTTTCATTGATACTCTCCCAGCCTGGAATCTTATATAGTTAAATCAGTAAGATGTTCTGCCGCGTAATCAATACCTTGAATTTTTACCGCCAGGGGGTGAATCCAAATTGTTTTCCAACCCATCTTCTTTGGATATTCTAAATTCCTTATAGAGTCATCCGCAAAATATATTTCCAAATCAGAACCAAATCTTGAAATTAAGCAGGATTCCACTTTTTTGTAAGCGGAAGTATTTGGTTTGCCAGTCCAATCCATGAATACAATATCGAATATATCCTGGATTTGAGAGATTTTTAAAAGATCCATTGCCTTAAAACCTTTAATCACCCAATCTTTTCGGGAATTTGTGAAAATGAAAATTGGATCTTTCTGTTGTTTTAACCAAGTGGTAAGATCCGGGTTGGGAGGTGGTAGAAATTCAGGAGAGATTTTATGGATAAAATTAAAATAAGCATTTTCGTCAATATTATGATGAAATCTTAACCCTTGAAGTGTTGTTCCGTATTTTTTGTAAAAACCAAGTCTGATAATATCAGCATTATGGCGGTCTATTTTTAATGTTTTCTGGATAAAGAGGTTGATATTTTTATCCACTTCCGACAAAGTCGGGCAAGTAGAAGAGTAAAGTGTATTATCATAGTCCAACAGGATAATTTTCATAATAAGAGCAGGTTTTCATTTAAGAATAGACAAAAAGCGGCCTAATAAAACAGCCAAAAATACCGGGTTAGGCAAACATCAATGAAAAATAGCGTAAAAAAAACTAAATTACCACGGCTATGATAAAAAAACCCTTCCTTTCCATACCTCCCTCAGACTGGAACAATTTAATGGTGGACATGGAGCAAACGTCTTTCCGGGCGCAACAGTTACGCGAATGGTTTTTTTCACATTTTGAATTCGATTTTCTTAAAATGTCAAATATCCCTCAGGCTATGGCATTGAGTTTAGACCAGTCCTATACAGGTATCAGTCTCAGTGTGCACTCCCGCGACATCAGCATCGATGGCTCCATCAAATGGGTTCTTAAGTCACTGGACAACCATTATATCGAATGCGTCCTTATCCCGGAGGGTAAACGGCACTCCTTGTGCATATCCTCTCAAATAGGGTGTGCTATGGGTTGCAAATTTTGTCATACAGCCAAAATGGGTTTTATCAGAAATTTACAGGTTCACGAAATAATAGAGCAGGTCTTGGTAGTTAACCATTATCTTGACCGCAAAGAGGGTGCCAGGGTAAGTAATATCCTGTTTATGGGTATGGGGGAGCCATTAAACAACATGAGTAATGTAGCTGCTGCCTGCGGCTTATTTACTGACGGGTCGTTGTTTGGTTTGTCTGCCAGGCGTGTTTGTGTATCTACTTCAGGTCCTCTAAATAAACTTAATAAATGGGTTTCCTTAAGGCCGCAGGTGCGCTTAGCCATAAGCCTTCATGGCTCCAGCGATACATTAAGGCGAGGTCTTATGCCGGTAGCCTCTCAGGTATCAATTGAATCATTACTTAGAGATGTGGACGAATATGTCCGGGTCACAGGTCAAAGGGTTACCTTTGAATATATACTTATAAAGGGGCATACTTGTAGCTCTACTGCTGCTGCTCAACTAAAGCAAATAGCTTCGCAGCGCAATTGTAAAATAAACCTAATCATATATAACGGTGGTGAGGAGGGTGCTTATGCAGCTCCAGGCCAGGCCGAGATCGACGCATTCTATCACGAGCTGGCTTGTGGGGGGTTTCCCGTCATGGTGCGTAAGCCCAGAGGCAGGGATATTTCCGCAGCCTGCGGTCAGCTAGTTCAATTACAAAAGAAGGTGGCGTGAAATGTTGACCCAGAATTTGCCTGAATATTGGGAAAAACTTTATCAGCAAGGGCAAGACTATTGGGATCTGGGGAGGGTTACCCCTTCTCTTCTGGAGTTTTTTGATCATCCCTTGTGTATAAAAACCGGCCGGGTGTTAGTTCCTGGTGCCGGCAGGGGTTATGATGCCAAAGAGTGGGCGCAAAGAGGTTACGATACCTTAGCGGTAGACTTCTCCCAGACAGCTTTTGAGTCTCTTAGTCAAATAGCGGAGGAGAATTCCAAATTTTCAGCTTTAAAGCTGGACGTTTTTGATCTTTCCCCCAAAAGTACCGATCTTTTTGATATTGTCTATGAATATTCGTGTTTCAGTGCTATTCACCCCGGACGGCGGGATGAATATTTCGAAATATGGCATAAAATGATAAAGCCCGAGGGTATTATTGTGGCGCTTTTTTATCCATTATGTCTGGAGCCCTCACTGGAAGGTCCCCCTCATCCTACCTCAGAGGGGGAGCTTATGGCCAGGCTGGACGGGGTCTTTAAAATTTTAGAACGTATAACACCTAAAACCAGCACATCAGGTCGTCAGGGTAAAGAACAGTTCTGGATTTTACAAAAAGCCTGAAGGGCTTGTGTCCCATCCTTATTTTCTCCGCAATATAGCTTTAATGGCTCATATTGATGCTGGCAAAACTACTCTGGCAGAGCGCTTCCTTTATTTTGGTAACGCAATTTCTGGAATCGGTGAGGTGGATGATGCTCTTTCTACTATGGATTTCCTGGAAGAAGAGCAAAAAAGAGGGATTACAATAGAGTCAGGATATGCTTCCTATTATTGGAAGAATCACAAAATTAATCTAGTTGACACTCCCGGCCATATTGATTTCGGTGCTGAGGTTGATGGGGCTTTAGCCGGGGTTGAGGGTGTTGTTCTTATAATATCTGGTGTTAATGGGGTGGAGTCGCAGACTCAAGCGGCATGGCAGAAAATATGCGCACATAAGGTTCGGCCCATCTTATTTGTAAATAAACATGATTTACCCGGTCTTTCTTTAAGCAAGCTGTTGAGTAATATTAAGGGAGCTTTCAAAGCTAATCCCCTGCTTATGAATATACCCGTTATAAGGAGCGGTAAGCTTATTGGGGTATTGGATATTATCGTCGGTAAAACCATTTATGTGGATCCTGCAAATCCCAAAAAACTCATTTCAGAAACTAAAATACCACCAGGAATGGAATCATCTCTGGAACTTAATCGACAGGCTTTGATTGATGCATCATCTCAATATAATGATGAAATTATAAAATTACATCTTGCTGGCAGCCCCATTCCCCCTGCTCTTTTAATAAAAGGCCTGGCAAAAGCTTTCGCAACCGGCACCTACCTGCCAGTGTATTGCGGGTCAGCTCTGGCAAATATCGGGATACGGGCAGTCTTAAATGCTATCAATGTTTTTGTACCCTCACCAGAGGCCCTTTTCTATGGCAGGGGAGTTTTAAGGGTGTTGAAAAGAGCATATAATAAAGAACTGGGGCCGGTAATAATCGCCAGGCTCTATAGTGCTCTTTCAATCCAGAATGATAATATATCTACTATTTTTCAAGTAAATGCCGATGAATATAATTTTATTTCTACTGCTGAATCTGGTGAAATTGTCGGTATCCAATTAGATTCGGGGCTGCCCGGTATAAGACCAGGCGACATTCTCAATTCCGCCATGCATGTAGAGTTAAAATCTTCTGCAAACTATAAACCCCTGCTTCAGGTTCGTCTGGAGCCTGAGGCAGAGGGTGACCAAAATCTCATAAAAACTGCTCTTGACAAGCTGATATGGCTGGACCCATCCCTTAGCATTGAAGAAAATTACAATGGGGAGGGATGGCTGATATCTACTGTTGGGGAAGTACAGTTGGAGATTTTTCTGGAAAAATTAAAAAAAGAGAGTCATTGTGAATTAAGAGTTGGAAAACCGCAGGTTCGTTATATTGAGAGGCTTAAAAAAGACATTAAGGATATGAAAAACTGCTTAAAACAGGGAGGTTTTGAAATTGAGATAGGTCTGGATGCTTTTTCGGCTGAAGGGAGCGAGAACACATTGATAATATTTGATGACCCCGAAATCAGGCATTTACAGGATGGGCTTCAATCAATTTTTACCCAATTTTGTCAAGGGGGCATAGCAGGAAAAGGGCCTTTAGAGGGGCTTGTAATCAAAATAAATACCCTTATATCAAAACCCACCTGCACACTTATGCCTCTCTTAAGCAAGGCTTTCCAGGATTGCCTTCATTTAAATATTACCCGAAACCTGATTGGAGTATTTGAGCCTATTATGAGTCTCCAGGCATTGATACCTAATGAATTCGTAGGCTCAATTGTGAAGAATATCATGGCAAAAGGGGGGGAGGTTAAAGAAATAAGCTCGGAAGGCTTTAGGGCAACGATATTATTCAAAATTCCCTTGAATTCTATATTTGGATATACTACGTTGTTGCGCTCCTTGTCCAAAGGGCAGGGGGAATATGTCCTTTCCTTTGAGGAATACAGCCTAATTAAGTAAATCAGGTTGTGGATTATGGTACTGCAGGGCCGAAAATTCTGCAGCCTGGGGTTTTCCCTTACCATAATAACATTTCTCAGAATATTTAATTTCTCAGCTGTTTTAGCTGAGGAAAATCTGTGTTGAGGTGTATATGGCTGGTGAAAAAATTAGGATAAGACTCAAATCATTTGACCATCGGATGATCGATAAATCTGCAGCGGATATCGTACGCACGGCACGTAACACGGGTGCTAAAATAGCTGGTCCTATTCCTTTACCAACTAAAAAAGTTATCTACACTGTAAACCGTTCTCCTCATGTAGATAAAAAATCAAGAGAGCAGTTTGAATCCCGTACTCATAAGCGTTTAATTGATATCATGGACTCAACTCCCCAGACTATAGATTCACTCATGAAACTTGAATTGCCAGCTGGTGTTGAAGTAGAAATAAAGGTTTAGATATGAATGGCTTAATAGGCATAAAACTGGGGATGACCCAAATTTTTAATGAAGATGGCAGTGCTTCTCCTTCGACTGTTATCGGTGTTGACCCAGGCACAGTACTCAGGGTTAAAACCAGGGAATCTTGCGGCTACGATGCTGTACAGGTTGGTTTTTTAGAGATTAAAGAAAAACATCTTAATAAGCCGGTATCAGGCCAATTCAAAAAGGTCGGTGTTTCTCCCAGGAGCTGTATCAAGGAGTTTTCCTGGGATCAGGAGGTTCCGCCAGTGGTTGGTTCTACTGTAGATCTTTCCATTTTTGAAGGTGTTAAAAAAGTGGATGTTATTGCTACATCCAAAGGCAAAGGTTTCTCTGGTACAGTTAAAAGGCATAATTTTTCACGAGGTCCCATGGCTCATGGTTCCCATAATCATCGCGCACCTGGCAGCATAGGTGCACATTCTTATCCTGCCAGGGTTTTCCCTGGACAGAAGCTGCCAGGTCAATATGGTAATACCAGAGTTACTACCAGAAATCTTCAGGTACTTAAAGTCGACATGGAGCATAACCTTCTTTTTTTAAAAGGCGCAGTGCCCGGTCCTAAAAACGGTAGAATAGTTGTGAGGAAGGCCTAAGATGGCAAAGGCAAAATTATATTCAAAAGACGGAACGTTTAAGTCAGAGATTGATCTGCCTGAGGGTATTTTCGATCAACCTATTAGTGAACCTGCCATGCATTTCGCGGTAAATGTATATCTCAGCAATAACCGGCAGGGCACAAGCAAAACCAAAAGCCGTAGCGAGGTAAGCGGTGGTGGCAAAAAGCCCTGGAAGCAAAAAGGCACCGGTCGTGCGCGCTCCGGCTCTAATACCTCTCCCGTCTGGGTTCGGGGAGGCAAAGCTCATGGCCCTCAGCCACGCGATTACACCAAAAAAATCAACAAGAAAATTAAAAAGCAGGCATTTAATTCTGCGCTATCTCTCAAAGCTCAGAATATGGAAGTGCATGTTTTTGACAGTTTTGATCTCTCGGCCGCAAAAACTAAAGAGTTATGCACAGTGCTCAAAACAGCATCACTAGTTAATCAGAAAAACTTAATTGTGGTTTCTAAAGCAGACGAAAAACTACTTTTAGCAGCCAGAAACATTCCCGCTACTTCTATTGAGGCTTTAAGCAATCTCAATACTTACGAAATTCTAAATACTAAAAATTTGATTTTTACTGAAGAAGCGGTGTCTACTTTAGCTAAAGCGGGAGACGAATAAAATGAAACCGGTCAAAAATATTCTTCTCAGTCCCATTCTTTCAGAAAAAAGTTCCGATATGCGGTTCAGCGATAATCAATATGTCTTTAGAGTGGTTAAATCCGCTAATAAGGTGGAGATCAAAAAAGCAGTAGAGATTCGCTTTAATGTAAGAGTAGACGGTGTACGCACCTTAAATTTTCAGGGTAAAATAAAGAAAACTCGCGGTGTCGCCGGCAGGACAGCTGCCTGGAAAAAGGCTTTTGTACGCGTTCGTAAGGGTGAAAAAATTTCTGAATTCGAGGGAGCATAATAGTATGCCAGTTAAAATATATAGACCTCTAACACCTGTTCTCAGATTCAAGCAAACTATAGACTTCTGCGATGTCACCACAGATAGTCCCTACAAGCCTTTGTGCAAAGGCAAAAAAAGGATATCAGGACGTAATAATCGTGGGATTATTACAATGCGCAGAAGGGGTGGGGGACATAGCAAACTTTTCCGCACCATAGATTTTAAAAGAGACCGCGAAAATATCCCAGCAGTAGTTGAGACTATTGAATATGATCCAAATCGCTCTGCCAATATTGCCTTGGTAAAATATATTGACGGTCAGCGCAGATATATTCTAGCACCTCATGAGCTTAAAGTTGGGCAAACTGTAGTCCGTAAAGTTG
The DNA here is from genome assembly GCA_964603925.1 of uncultured Bifidobacteriales bacterium. Lineage (GTDB taxonomy): Bacteria > Fibrobacterota > Fibrobacteria > UBA11236 > JADFYW01 > CAZRWX01. The sequence goes on from CAZRWX010000011.1 coordinate 18,442, forward strand.
ATGCTCCTCTGGAGCCGGGTAATGTCCTTCCTCTTCAAAAAGTTCCGCTTGGTATGGCCATTCACAATATTGAGCTTAAACCAGGCCGTGGTGGCCAAATGGTTCGCTCTGCCGGTGGTCAAGCGGAGATAATGGCAAAAGACGAAAATCATGCTCAAATAAAGCTTCCTTCAGGGGAAATCCGTATGGTGCGGCTAACATGCGTGGCCACTATCGGTCGGGTAGGTAATATCGATAATAATAAAGTTGTCAGCGGTTCTGCTGGCCGTTCAAGGTGGCTGGGTCACCGTCCAAAAGTTCGTGGTGTAGCAATGAATCCCCACGATCACCCTATGGGTGGTGGTGAGGGGCGTACTTGCGGTGGGGGGCATCCTGTTTCTCCCTGGGGTAAAAAAGCTAAGGGTAAGCGCACCCGGAACAACAAGAGTACAGATAAATGGATAATCAGTCGTAAGTCCAAAAAGAGGGGTAGGTAAATGGCCAGATCTTTAAAAAAGGGTGCTTTTGCTGACAGTCACCTAATCAAAAAGGTGGAGGCCATGAATGCTTCCAGCAAAAAAACCGCTATTAAAACATGGAGCCGCAGGTCTACAATTACTCCGGATTTTGTGGGTATCACAATAGGTGTACATAATGGTAAAACTTTCATACCAGTTTATGTTAGCGAAAACATGGTAGGCCATAAACTGGGGGAGTTTTCCTTGACACGCACTTTCAGGAGTCATTCTAAAAAAGAAAAGGCGAATTGAGTTATGGAAGCGATTGCAAAAGCAAAATATTTACGCTGTTCAGCAAGGAAGGTTAGGCTGGTGGCTGATCTTGTAAAAGGCATGAATATAGATTCGGCCAATGCCATTCTTTTCCCCCTGAAAAAGTCGAAAAAGAGTGCCAGGCTGTTAGACAAAGTTCTTAAATCAGCAGTAGCCAATCTTAAAGAAAAGAACACAAGTACATCAATAGATGTCGATTCTATTATTGTTCGGTCTATTCAGGTAGATGGCGGCCCTCAAATTAAAAGAATAAGAGCCCGTGCTCAGGGTAGGGCTTTTCGTATAATCAAGAAACAGTGTCATGTTACAATCGCTGTTTCAAATTAAGTATTTATTAGGAGGATGATTTGGGACAGAAAACCAACCCAATCGGCATGAGAATTGGAATTATCCGTAGCTGGAATTCCATTTGGTATGCAGAAAAAAAATTCGCCGATTTACTCTATGAGGATATGGTCTTAAGGCGTTATTTACGTAAACGTCTGGAACATGCCTCTCTCTCCAATGTTGGTATCCAACGCACACCCAAAAAGGTAACAGTTAATATTTTTACTGCTCGGCCAGGTATTGTTATTGGCAAAAAAGGCGAAGAGGTGGAGAGGATTAAAGGCGAATTGCAGCATCTTACCGGCAAAGAGATCTACATTAATATACGTGAAATCAAACGCCCCGAAGTTGATGCTCAACTGGTAGGGGATAATATCGCCAGGCAGTTAGAAAAGCGTGTAGCTTTCAGACGTTGTATGAAAAAAGCAGTTTCAAGCGCCATGAGGCTTGGGGCCCAGGGTATCAAAGTCAGTTGTAGCGGTCGTCTGGGTGGTGCTGAAATCGCCCGAACAGAAAAGTATAATGAAGGGCGTCTGCCGCTTCATACATTAAGAGCAGATATAAATTTTGCCATGTCCCGTGCCGAGACAACAGCGGGTACAATTGGTATTAAAGTATGGATTTTCAAAGGTGAAGTCATTCGCAAGAATGGCTTGGCTACTCAAGAAGAGCTAGAAAGGATTTGAGCAAATGGCCAGTCCCAAGCGCGTAAAGCATAGAAAACAACAAAGAGGCGTCATGAAAGGCATGGCGGACAGGGGTACAACTGTAGATTTCGGCGAGTACGGTATTCAGGCACTGGAATCCGGTTGGGTCACTGAAAACCAGATAGAGGCTGCTCGTGTTGCCATGACCCGTAAAGTTAAACGGGGTGGCAAAGTTTGGATCCGTATTTTTCCAGATAAACCTTTTACCAAAAAACCTGCAGAGACTCGAATGGGCTCAGGTAAAGGTAATCCAGAAGGTTGGGTAGCTGTTGTAAGGGCTGGGCGCATCATGTTTGAAATGGGCGGTATTGAAAGATCTACAGCTATGGAAGCGCTCAGGATAGCGTCCCAGAAGTTGCCCCTTAAAACCAAAATTGCTGAGGTAATTGAATAATGGCAAAATCATCTGAATATCGTGAGATGGATTCCAAAAGCCTCCATAGTAAACTAAATGACCTGGAATCAGAATATTTTGATTTAAAATTTCAGGCTCGTCTTGCCAAACTTGAGAATGTTACTCTTATTCGTCATCGGCGCCGGGAGATTGCCCGGGTTAAGACAATTATTCTGGAACGACAAAAAGGGGAAAAGGTCAATTCATGACAGAAGACACCGTAAAAACAGCAGGCTTAAGGCAAACCAAGCGTAAAATCCGCAGTGGTATAGTTTTTAGTGATAAAATGGAAAAGTCCATATCAGTAATAATAAGTAGCCGAAAGGCCCATCCTTTATATGGTAAAACAATTCCAGTTACTAAAAAATTTATAGCTCATGATGAAAATAATGATGCGCACGAGGGTGATATGGTCGAAATTATGGAGACACGTCCATTAAGTAAAACAAAGCACTGGCGTTTAGTACGAGTCTTGGAACGCAAGAAATAAGGTTTAAGGATAAAGTATGATACAATTACAAACTAGATTGAATGTAGCGGATAATTCCGGTGCGAAGGATGTTATGTGCATCAAAGTACTGGGTGGCTCCAAGAGGAGGTACGCATCTATTGGTGACATTATTGTGGTTGCAGTTAAACAGGCTATCCCCGGCAGCCAGGTTAAAAAGGGCACTGTACAAAAGGCAGTTATTGTTCGTACCCGCAAGGCTCTCAAGCGTAAAGATGGTACATCTATCCGTTTTGGTGATAATGCAGTTGTTTTGATCAACGATGCCAAAGAGCCGCGAGCTACACGTATTTTTGGTCCTGTTGCAAGGGAGCTTAGAGAAAAGAAGTTTATGAAAATTATTTCATTGGCCCTGGAGGTCTTATAAATGAGCGTTTTAAGAAGAAAAGACACTGTTCTCGTCATTACAGGTAAGGCCAAGGGTAGCCAGGGTAAAATTTTAAAAGTTATTAAAGAAAAAAATACTGTTCTTGTTGAGGGTATTAATAAGGCCAAAAAACATGAGAAGCCCAATCCTAAAAACGAAAAAGGCGGTATTGTCGAAAAAGAAATGCCAATTCATATTTCTAACGTAATGCTCATCAACACCAAATCCGGCAAGCCGGCAAAGGTTGTATGGCGTAAAAACGAAGATGGTAAAAAAATCAGGGTAGAAAAAAAAACAGGGACACCAATAGAATAGCAGGAACAAATGGCAACCGATATGAAACCTACACTAAAAACAAAATATCAGGAAGTTATTCTTCCTCAGCTTATGGACAAGCTTAATTGCAAAAATGTAATGCAGGTACCAAGGCTGCGTAAAATCACTCTAAACATAGGTGCTGGTGGGGCCACGCAAAATTCCAAATTAGTGGATGAAGCAATAGACACTCTTACGCTTATTTCTGGACAAAAGGCAGTGGCTACCAAGTCTCGCAAGGCAATATCCAATTTTAAGCTGCGTGAGGGTGTTCCTATTGGTGCCAAGGTTACTCTTCATGGCCAACGTATGTGGGAGTTTCTGGAACGGCTTATTACTTTAGCTCTGCCTCGTGTAAAAGATTTTCGTGGTATATCCGTAAAAAGTTTTGATGGCAATGGCAATTATAACCTTGGCATTAAAGAACAGATAGTCTTTCTGGAAGTTGACTATGATAAAATTTCTAAAATAAACGGCTTGGATGTCAGCATAGTTACTTCGGCTAAAAATGATTCCGATTGCCGGGAGCTACTCACCATGCTGGGTATGCCGTTCAGAGTTTCAACTAATTAAGAATCAGGAAAATTATGGCAAAGAGATCAATGATAGAAAAACAGAGACGTACTCCTAAATTTGCAGTCAGGGCATATACTCGGTGTCGCCGATGTGGGCGCCCCAGGGCCTTTATGAGGAAGTTCGGACTCTGCCGTATTTGTTTTCGGGAGTTGGCCCTAATCGGTGAAATTCCCGGTATAACCAAGGCCAGTTGGTAGTTAATAAGGAAAGAGCAAAATATGAATACAGATCCAATAGCCGATATGCTCACTCGCATACGTAATGCTATCCTTGTACAAAAACGTACAGTGGAGGTTCCAGCTTCCAGAATAAAGCGGGACATCCTCATAAAGGTGCAGCAGGAGGGGTATATCCGCAAATTTGTCATTGTAGATGACGGTAAACAAGGCTTGATTAAAATTTTATTAAAATATAAAGGGTCATCATCAGTAATCCATGGTATTCAGCGAGTAAGTACACCGGGGCGTCGTCGCACTACCGGTTTTCGTAATATACCAAAGGTTCTTAACGGCCTTGGTGTATCTGTAGTGTCTACCTCTAAAGGCATACTTACAGATACCGAAGCCAGGGAATCAAAAGTTGGCGGCGAAATACTCTGTAAGGTTTGGTAGGTAATTATGTCAAGAATAGGTAACGCAATAATTAAAATAACCGATAAGGTTAAAGTCCAGATCCAAGGGCAGAAAATTAACGTTGAAGGTCCTAAGGGTAAACTTTCTTATGAGGTTCATCCAAGTATTACTTTTACGTTAGAGGATAATGTCCTTGCGTTTAAAAGGGCTTCAGAGTCTAACCAGGACAAAGCCTTACATGGCACCAGTCGTGCTGTTATAGCCAATCTTTTCCATGGTGTTACCGAGGGTTTTTCAAAAACTCTAGAAATTAATGGGGTTGGTTATCGTGGTGAACAGAAGGGCAAAGGCATCAACTTCCTTCTGGGGTATTCACATCCTATCTTTTTTGAGCCACCCGAGGGTATAGACATTAAGATGGAAGGCAATACCAAGGTTCACATTTCAGGTATAGAAAAACAAAAAGTTGGCCAGGTGGCCGCCAATATTAGAGAGTTTCGTCCTCCTGAACCATATAAAGGCAAGGGTATTAAGTATTCGGATGAACAAATTCGACGCAAAGAAGTTAAGAAGTCTTAAGGAGTGAGTTATGGATATCGCTAAAACACGTATAATTATCAGAAAATCGCGACATAACCGCATAAGGCGTTCTATTAGCGGTACTCAAGAGCGTCCACGCCTGGTTGTCAGGCGTAGTCTGGCGCATATATATGCTCAACTTGTAAATGACACGGATGGGATTTCTGTTGCTCAGGTTTCTTCTTTAAACAAAGATATCCAGCAACAGATTGAAGGTAAGACAAAAACCGATGTTGCCAAATTAGTTGGGCAGAAAATTGCTGAATTGGGTAAGGACAAAGGTGTAGCCAGTGTTGTATTTGATAGAGGCGGTCGCCTGTATCATGGTAGAGTTAAAGCGTTAGCCGAAGCAGCCAGGCAATCAGGTTTAAAATTTTAATCCAGGAGTTAGGCATTGGATATTCAAGAACAGGGTGAAATACAGGAACGGGTAGTAGCCATAAACCGTTGTGCCAAGGTTGTTAAGGGTGGAAGACGATTCTCATTTAGTTCTATCGTCGTCGTAGGCAATGGTGCCGGCAAAGTGGGTGTTGGCCAGGGTAAGGCCCAGGATGTTTCTGAGGCTATTCGTAAAGGCAGGGAAAATGCCCAGAAAAATCTCCTCGAGGTAAAACTTGTTAATCAGACTATTCCCCATGAAGTAGTAGGTGCTTTTGGTTCCGTGCGTATTTTAATGCGTCCGGCTTCTTCCGGAACCGGTGTTATTGCCGGCGGCGCTGCACGCGCTGTTCTAGAGTTGGCGGGTGTTCATAATGTACTTACCAAGGTCCATGGTTCTACCAACCCTGGTAACGTAGTTAAAGCCACTCTACAGGGTTTAATGGCGCAGCGCTCTAAAGAGGATTTCGAAGCGCTGAGGAGTGTTTAATTTCAAAGGGTAATCTATTATGTCTGTAAAAATCAAAATAACCCAGAAACGTAGCTCGATCAGGTGTTTGCAAAAACAAAAAAAGACCCTGACAGCCTTAGGCTTAAGGGGCATTGGCAAAAGCGTAATTCAAGAAAATAATCCCGTTATAGCGGGTATGGTTCAGATTGTTTCCCACTTAGTGTCTATTGAGGATGCCCAATGAATTTATCAAACTTACATCCCGCAATAGGGTCAACCAAAGTAAAAAAGCGCAAAGGCAGGGGGCCGGGCTCCCACTTGGGTAAAACAGGTGGCCGCGGACATAAAGGCGCCGGTCAACGTACAGGCAAGGAAATTGGCGCTGCTTTTGAAGGTGGTCAGATGCCCATGCAGAGGCGTTTGCCCAAACGTGGTTTTGTTTCTCATTCTCCAGTCATTTATCAAATTGTCAATATTGGCGATCTGGAAAAACTGGAAGGTACAATTACTGCTGAGATTCTGGTCAGTAATGGTCTGATCAAAAAGGCCAGTTTGCCGGTTAAAATACTAGGAGACGGTACATTAACAAAGGCACTGACTATTAAAGCTAATAAATTCAGCAAATCAGCTCTTAAGGCTATAGAAACGGCCAAAGGTGTTGCGGAGTTAATCTAGTGCAGGCATTTACTGGTTTTGCTAATATATTTAAGATAAAAGATCTGCGCGACAGGGTTCTTTTCACTTTATTTATACTTCTCATATATCGGCTTGGCGGCTTTATTCCTATTCCAGGGGTCAATGCACAGGCAATTTCTGAGTTCTTCAGCAATTCTGCTAATAATATTTTCAGTCTTTATAACACCTTTGTGGGTGGCGCTTTGTCCCGTGCTGCAATATTTTCTTTGGGCATCATGCCATACATAAGCGCATCCATTATCCTTCAGCTCATGGGTACTGTTGTGCCCCGTATTCATGAGTTACAAAGAGAGGGTGCGGAAGGTCGCGCTAAAATAACTCAGTGGACACGCTATGGGACAATTGTAATCAGTGCTGTTCAAGCAATTGGTATAAGTACCTGGATATATAGCCAGCAATCTCCAACCGGTCAGGCCCTGGTCGTATCTGGCATGAATAAAATAAGTTTTATTGCCCTAACCACTCTTACACTTACTACCGGTACAATATTTATAATGTGGCTGGGGGAGCAAATTACTGCCAGAGGTATAGGTAATGGCATATCACTCATTATATTTATAGGCATTATCGCCCATGTGCCCTTAGCGGTTTTCAATGAATGGGAGCTGCTCTGGAACAATGAACATTCTCTGGCTATGGAGATAATGATTGTCGGAGTAGTGCTGGCCATTATCATGTTTATAATTTACATCGATCAGGGGGCCCGCCGTATACCACTGCAAAGCCCCAGAAGAGTTGTGGGTCGTAAAATTATGGGCGGTCAGTCCAGTTTCCTTCCTCTCAAGGTAAATACTGCAGGTGTGATGCCAGTGATCTTTGCTTCGGCAATTATGTTCGTTCCCGCTCAATTAGTGGCATTTTTTCCAAACTGGCAGACAGGGCAGGTCATTGGCCGCAGCATGCTGCCAGGGGAGATGGGCTACTCTATTGTATTTGTTGTCCTTATTGTATTCTTTACATATTTTTATACAGCCATTCAATATAACCCCACGGAGATCGCCGATAACCTTAAAAAGTCCGGTGGTTTTATCCCCGGCATCAGACCGGGTCGCCGTACAGCCGAATTCATCGATCAGATACTCACACGCGTTACTTTAACATGTGCTATTTTCCTGGCATTTATAAGTGTAGGCCCCTTTTATCTCAAGGATATCCTTCAAATGTCATTTTATATAGGCGGCACGAGTGTTCTTATTTGTATTGGTGTAGCCTTAGAAACATTGCGACAATTCCAAACTCGTTTGCAGGAACAAAATTATGAAGGTTTTATGAAAAGAGGCCGGATTAGAGGGAGAAAAAATTATTAATGGCAAAACAGGAAGGAATTCAAGTTGAGGGTAAAGTTGTGGTCGCGCTTCCAAATGCCATGTTTAAGGTTGAGTTAGATAATGGTCATGTTATTCTGGCACATGTTTCAGGAACAATGCGAAAACATTACATAAGAATTTTACCAGATGACCGTGTTTTAGTAGAATTGTCTCCTTACGATTTAACCAGAGGTCGGATTACTTACCGGCATAAATAAATTGGATTTATTATGAAAGTTAGAGCTTCAGTAAAAAAAAGATGTGAAGAGTGCAAAATTGTACGCAGAAAAGGCGTAATTAGAGTTATTTGCAAAAAAAGTCCCCGTCATAAACAAAGACAAGGGTAGGAGGAAAAATGGCACGTATTGGCGGTGTAGATTTACCAGATAATAAAAAAAGTGAAATAGGTCTTACTTATATGTATGGTATCGGCCATAGCTGCGCTTTGGAAATTCTTGAGAAGGCGGGCATTGACCGGGTTAAGAAAATTAAAGAACTTAGCCCTGATGAAATAAGCGCCATAAGGAAGATTCTTGAGAAAGAGTACATTACTGAGGGTGACTTACGTACACAGACTACCATCAATATTAAACGCCTTACCGATATTAGCTGTTACCGTGGTATTCGCCACCGTAAAGGTTTACCGGTACGTGGTCAAAATACACAAAATAATTGCAGGACCAGAAAAGGTCCCAGGAAGACCGTGGCCAATAAGAAAAAGGAAACTAAATAGAGGTAATAATGGCAGAAGAGACTAAAACTAATGTAACAGAACCAGCAGCCCCTCAGGAGGTTGTGTCTAAGGATACAGCATCTACCGGGAGCGAGGCAAAAAAGGGCACATCAGAATCTGCTGTTGCTGCTGATACAGGTGAGTCAGCGGTTAAAGTTAAGGCTAAAAGGGGCAAAAAACGTATTGATGTTAATGGTCATTGTATAATTAAGGCCACATTTAACAATACAATTGTAACCATCACCGATGTCAGCGGTAATGTTATAAGTTGGGGCTCATCAGGCAAACTCAGTATTAAAGGTTCCAGGAAGAGCACCCCTTTTGCGGCCCAGCTATCTTCAGATTCTGCCGCCAAAGCGGCAATGGATATGGGGCTTCGCAAGGTTGAGGTTCGTGTAAAGGGTGCAGGCGCTGGCAGAGAGTCCGCCGTTAGGGCTCTTAAGGCAGCAGGCTTGGAGATTATCTCCATCCGGGATATAACAGGTATTCCCCATAACGGGTGCCGGCCAAAAAAGAAACGCAGAGTTTAAATATAAACAGGCTTTACTAAATGCAGGAGTACCAGCTATGAAATGGAAAGCGTTGCCAATGCCCGAGAGCATTGTGAAATCAGATAAAAGTACCGTTAATTATGGCAGTTTTGAGATTGAGCCATTAGAGCGGGGTTGGGGCATTACCATAGGTAATGCTCTGCGAAGAGTATTATTGTCCAGCCTGCAGGGAGCGGCTGTAACTTCTGTTAGAATTGAGGGCGTAAGTCATGAATTCGACACTATTGAGGGCGTATGTGAGGATGTAGCAGAAATCATCCTGAGCATTAAGAAATTACGTCTGAGGCTTTTGGCTAATGATGAAGCCACTTTGAAAATGGATGTCTCTGGTGAAGGGCAGATAACAGCTGCTAATTTTGAAGAAAATCCTGATATCCAAATCCTGAATCCTGATCTTCCCATAGCCACTATATCTGAGAATGGCAGTCTTTCCATGGAGCTGCGTATCACAGACGGCCGTGGCTATGTAGCCGCTGAAGAGCTTAAAAGAGAGGACGACCCCATTGGTGTTATTCCCATTGATGCCAATTTTTCTCCTGTTACCAAAGTAGCATTTGAAGTTGCGGATACCCGTGTGGGGCAACGCACAGATTTCAATAAGTTAATTATCCAGATTTGGACTGATGGCAGTTTGGAACCGGAAGATGCTCTGGCTTACAGCTCAAAATTACTGGTAGATCATTTCGAAATGTTTATTAATTTCGAAGGTGAGTTGGAGTCTGCTCAAGAAGTTGTTCAGGATGATGAAGCAGAGCGGCTAAGAGCACTTCTTAAAATGCGCGTTGATGAACTGGAGTTATCAGTTCGGTCCAGCAATTGTCTGCGTCTGGCCAATATACACACTCTGGCCGACTTGGTACGTAATCCAGAATCTGATATGCTTAAGTATAAGAATTTCGGCAGGAAGTCATTAATTGAATTAAATGAAGTATTATCTAACCTTGGCTTGCATTTCGGTATGGATGTTGACAAGATCCTCGGAAGAAATGGTTAAAGTAAAGGTTTAATTGAGGTTATTATGCGACACGGAGTAAAAACTAAAAAATTGGGAAGAGAGGCCTCCCACAGGAAGGCCATGCTCAATAACTTGGCCTGGTCAATTCTTGAGAAGGGCCTGGATGAGAACCCCCTTAAAAGGCATGTGCGCACCACTTTGCAAAAAGCTAAGGTTGTACGTTCATTGGTTGAAAGACTGATCACCTATGGTAAAAAGGGTGATTTGTCTGCCCGTAGGCAAGCGGCCAAATTTATCCTGCCTGGCCGTAAATCAAGCATTGAATCAGGTGATTTAAAAAAAGACGTTTTTAAAGACCTTTTTGGTGTATTAGCCGAAAGGTATAAAGACCGTGCAGGCGGCTATACACGTGTACTCAAAATCACCAGTAACAGACACGGTGATAATGCTGAAATGGCCATTATTAGCCTGGTAGAGGATGAAATTAAGCCTAAACCCAAAAAGAAGGCTAAATCCAAGAAGAAACCAGATGCCAAATCACAAATAGTTGCAGAAGCCGAACCGGTAAAAGCAGAAAATGCCGAAAGTTTGACAGAATCTGAAAAACCAGAAACCCTGCCAGCTGAGGAGACTGAATCCATAAAAGTTGCAGAAACAGAAGTGTCACAAGCACCTGAGGTTGAAAACTCTTCTGAAGAGCCAAAGGTAACTGCTAAAGAGGATATCTTAAAACCTGATACTAAGTCAGAGGATAAGGCTGAAGACTCTGATAAGGCCAAGTAGGTAGCTTTAAGACGCTTAATTTTCGCGTCTACTTAATATTTTAAAAGGCCGGTATCCGGCCTTTTTTTATGTTCAATGATGTAGTATAAGCCAAAATCAAGCTAATGTATTTATTTTAAATTAGTGTGTAGCGTAATCCTCAAAGCGCGTCTGGATTTACTTCCTTCCAGCCCCGGTGTCTATCTGATGAAAGACAAAAGCGGACGTATCATTTATATCGGTAAAGCCGCCAATCTAAAAAACCGGGTACGCAGTTATTTTAATCACAGCAGCAGTGCTGGTCATCTTGCGGCCTCTCTGCTTAAGAAGAAAGCCTGTAATATAGACTGGATTATAACGGCCAATGAAGTAGAAGCCCTTATACTGGAGGCAAACCTTGTCAAAAAACATGCTCCCAGATATAACATTATGCTCAAGGACGATAAGCATTTTCCTTATCTCAAATTGACTTTATCCGAACCGTTTCCTCATTTAGCAGTTACACGGAACACCAGCAGTAAAGCAGACATGTATTTTGGACCTTATACCGACTCCCGCGCTATGCACCAGACAATGCGAACAATACATAAGGTGTTCCGCATCCGTGACTGTAAGTTGAAACTTCCGCTTGCCAAACCAATTAAGCCCTGTTTGACTTATCATATTGGCCGTTGTGATGCTCCATGTTCGTTTTTATATGATGAAGCATCCTATGGCATACTAGTCAAACAGGTAATACTTTTACTCCGGGGTAAAAGTCGCGAATTAACAGATATATTAACTAAAGAAATGAAAAAACTATCCTCCTTATGTGATTTTGAACAGGCTGCTAAAGTTAGAGATCAAATTAACGCTGTTGAATCCATACTAAGGAAGCAGCGAATGGATTTAGGGGGGGTATCATCTTCCCTGGATATAATAGCTGTAGCCAGGATAGGTAAAATAGGCTCAGGAGTAATTATACAAGTACGTGAAGGTATTGTTATTGACAGAAAATGTTTTGAGCTAAGTTGTTTTTTAGATCAGTCTGAGTCAGAAATTATTACAAATTTTGTTAAAACCCAATACCAGGAAGGTGGTAGTATACCAGGAACTGTTATTTTATCCCATAACCTGCTAAAGGAAGAAAATCTGCCTGAAGTATTTAGACAATTGCGTCAGGGCCCTCTCAATATTGAAGTGCCGCAAAAAGGCAAGAAAAAATACCAGGTGGATTTGGCTCTGGCCAACGCAAAAATGGCCGTTGTAGAGTTTGTGGCAAAAAATGAAAAGCGCGATCGCATAGATTACTCTGTTAAGGCTTTGCAGGAGGATTTAGGACTGCCTTGCCTGCCTAGACATATTGAGGCATTTGATATATCACATCTGGGAGGTACAGACACTGTTGCCTCCAATGTTGTATTTGTAGATGGCCAGCCCAAGAAAAATCTGTCTAGAAAGTACATTATAAAAACTGTAGAGGGGGTCGATGACTTTTCCAGTATAAGGGAAGTTGTCGGCCGCCGCTTGCGCCGGCTGCTGGAGGAGCAAAAGCCACTTCCCGATCTTATTCTAATTGACGGAGGCAAGGGTCAATTGTCCTCAGCTCTTAAAATTTACTCTGAACTTGGGCTTAAGACGGATAATATACTTGGGTTGGCTAAGAGACTTGAAGAAATTTATGTGCCTGGCAGCTCACGGGCAATATATTTACCCCCCGCATCACACAGCCTTAAACTTCTCCAGGCCCTCAGGGACGAATCACACCGTTTTGCTATCACCTTTCAGCGTTCCAGGCGAAAAAAATATTTACAAAAAACCTGGCTGGATGAGATTCCTGGTGTAGGAGCTGTGACGCGTAAAAAGCTGCTTAATGCCTTTAAAACCCCGGCGGCTGTAAAGGCTCAGACACTGGAGACGCTTCAGGATGTGGCAGGCAGAGTGCTTGCCGGGAGAATTCATGCCTACAGACCGGGGTCATGACTATATTTGGTCTAAATATCTTTGAGTATTAGTCATGCCCGCTATTAATCTTCAAAAAGCCAGTCAGTACCAAATACCCAATCATTTGCGGGGCATTATCTGTGAAATTATTAAGGAGGGTGGCACTGTTTTTATAGTTGGCGGTTTTGTGCGAGATCTTCTTCTGGATATTCCCTCCAAAGATGTGGATTTTGAAATTTACGGCATTGACCAAAAGACTCTCACTGGAATTTTGTACCATTACGGCCGTCCTAACCTTGTGGGTAAGGCCTTTGGTGTAGCTACTATGACAATACATGATATCCGTTATGATTTTGCTTTTCCTCGAATAGAGTCAAAAATTGGCAAAGGGCATAAAGGCTTTATGACAAAACCCAATCCCGACCTTACATTTAAAGAGGCTTCCGGCCGGCGGGATTTTACCATCAATGCTCTTGGTCTTAAATTACCGGAGATGGAGATAGAAGATTGTCATGGCGGGCTTGCAGATCTAAGCCTTGGTCTCTTGCGTCATATATCTCCCGCATTTAGTGAAGACCCTCTGCGCGCTTTGCGTGCAGTACAGTTTGCGGCCCGGTTCGGCTTTGATATACATCCTGATACGCAGACATTGTGCGCCCTGCAGCCATTGGATGAATTACCTGCTGAGCGCATCTTTGAAGAGTTGAAAAAACTGCTCCTAAAAGCTCAAAAGCCCTCTATTGGCCTGGAGTGGCTGCATCGTATGAAACTTCTCTCCTACTTTCCAGAGCTGGAGGCTCTGGTAGGGGTTCCTCAAGACCCCGAATGGCACCCGGAGGGTGATGTATGGGAACATAATAATCTGGTAGTAGATGCTGCTGCGCATATCAGAGACACAGAAATAGATAATACTGTAGAGGATGAAGAATTTGAAAAAATAACCCTTATGCTTGGGGCTTTGTGTCATGATTTTGGCAAGGCTCTAACCACCAAAAAAATATCCGGCCGATGGCGCAGCCCCTCTCATGATGCAGTTGGTGAAACACCAACCAGGAGCTTCCTTTCCCGTCTTACCAGAGATCAAAAACTAACCGAACAAGTGGTGGTGTATGTGCGTGAGCATCTGAAACCAGCCTTACTTTATAAAGCCAGGCATGATATTAAACCCTCTGCCATCCGTCGTCTTTCCCTTAAAATTGATATAAAGAAACTGGTACGCATGGCCAAAGCGGACCACTTTGGGCGTACAACTCCAGATGCTCTGGAGCGGAGTTTTGAGGCTGGGGACTGGCTCCTTAGCCAATCGGAGCAGCTCAAAGTCCTGGATCAAAAACCCAAACCTTTACTCACAGGTAAAATTCTTATATCCCTGGGTATGGAGCCCGGTCCCTTAATGGGAGAGATTATTGGTGAATGTTTTGAGCTTCAGCTGGAGGGCGATATTGTGACAGTAGAAGAGGCTATGGAATGGGGACAAAAACGTGTTAAAATGTTGTAATTTGAGGCATTTTTCTTTAACATAAAATCCAACATAAAAAATCAGTATAAAAAGGATGACCATGAAACCAGTGGTTGAAAGATTTCTCAGAAAATCCCATATTAAAACCAGCAGATGCCAGGCCCAGTATGAGTGGTTTAAAAGTGGAATGTCTGTTGAACCCGGGTGCATTTACTTTCAGGGGCAAGGTTTACCTTCTTATTCGTACTGCTGAGAGGCCCATGCAGAAAGATGGCTTCGTAGCTACTCCCATTGCCGGTCCTGAATCACCCTCCGGTATAAGGATATTAGAGGTTGCAAAAGACGATCCAGATCTTATTTATTGAGATTACCGGGTTTTTTCTTATAAAGGCCGGGATTATCTCCCTACATTATCTCATCTGCGGTTGGCTGTAAGCCAGGATGGTGTTCATTTTAAAATTGAAGACAAGGCCTGTCTTATTGGCTATGATAAGCTGGAGCTTTTTGGTTTGGAAGACTGTTGGGTTACCCAAATTGGAGATGATTAGTATCTCTCCTATACCTGTGTATCTGAAAATGGAATTGGTGTGGGCATGATTGTATTGCTCAAACCAGGCCGGGAATGTGGGATTCTGAGCGAATTGGGGCAGGTGCTTCTCCTATTAAAACCCCAGGAAGGTGGCAAGAGGTGTAGCATGGTTGCAATTATGAGTCTCGTTATTGCCTGGGTGCCATGCCCCTGGATCTAAATAACTCCTCAAAAGTATTAGCCCGGTCGGCTATTCCCATAATGGAGCCCGAAATGGATTATGAAAAGCAGGGATTCTTTGGTAATGTTGTCTTTACAAAGCTTTTGGCGGGAGTGTTGCTAAAAAACCGGCCCTTAAAAAAAATCAACATTTCTGTCTTATTTGGAACTTGAGAGGACTTTGACTAAATTTCCCACCTTAATTTAAAGGGCTAGTTTGAGTTATGAAAGATAAAATCCATCCAAAATATCAGCCGGTTGTTTTTGAAGACATTTCCGCCGGTGAAAAGTTTTTAATCCGGTCTACTATCACCTCAGAGGAGAAAATCACATGGGAGGATGGCAATGAATATCCTCTTATTAAAATGGAGGTTTCCTCAGCTTCTCATCCATTCTTTACCGGGCAGAAGATCCTAATCGATACAGCCGGTCGTGTTGACAAGTTTAAAAAGCGTTATTCTACTGTTGTAGGTGCCAAACGTAAAACCCGTAAGAAGAACGTAGAAAAAGAGAAATAGCAATTTAATATCTGGCAGCGAGTGGCTCTGTCTCTTTTGGGGATTGAGTCATTTTTTTTGCATGAATAGTTATTTAATTTTTGCGGACTTTACGGTTAAAGATTATACGGGGGTTAATTATCAATTATACAGAGCAAGCACGCAAGATTATCGAGCGCTCGGAAGAAATTGAGTCCCAGCTGGCCAGCCCGGATATAGCTTCCAGAACAGCAGAGTTTACACGCCTTAATAAGCTGCATAAGAGTTTGGTAAAGGTTGTTGCCAAGTCCAGAGAATATGTGGCATTACAGGCCGACATTGCAGAGTGGTCCCAAGCTGCTAAAGACCCATCTGACAAAGAAATGCAGAAAGCTGCCGGGGGGGAGATTACTGCTCTGGAGGCCGGTATGGCTTCTTTGGAGGAAGAACTCAAGGTGCTTCTTATTCCAAAAGATCCTAATGATTTAAAAAATGTTTTATTGGAAATACGCGCGGGCACTGGCGGGGATGAGGCCAGTATTTTTGCTGGAGACCTATTTAAAATGTACCGCGCTTTTTGTGAAGGCAGGAACTGGCGCATTAATGTACTTAGTTGTACTGAGGGTACCATGGGCGGCTTTAAGGAAATTATCTGTGAGGTTGCCGGGGATGAGGTTTATGGCATTCTCAAGTTTGAGAGCGGTGTACACCGCGTGCAGCGTGTACCAGCCACGGAGTCTCAGGGTCGTATCCATACATCGGCGGCTACGGTAGCTGTTATGCCGGAGGCAGAGGACGTGGATGTGGAGATAGAAGATAGTGAACTTCGTATAGATGTATTCCGCGCATCTGGCCATGGTGGTCAGCATGTAAATACTACCGATTCGGCTGTACGCATAACCCATTTGCCCACGGGCCTGGTAGTTAGTTGTCAGGATGAAAAGTCACAACTTAAGAACAAACATAAGGCTATGAAGGTATTGCGATCCCGCTTATTTGATTTACGTATTGCCGAACAGCAAACAGAGCGAACTTCCCAGAGACGCTCTCAGGTAGGTACAGGAGACCGCTCGGCTAAAATCCGCACCTACAATTTTCCTCAGGGGCGGGTTACCGATCACCGCATTAATCTCACTTTATATAATCTTGATGCAATTATTAACGGGGATATACAGGACATTATAGATGCGCTGGCCGTAGCTGAGACCTCAGAAAAATTAGAGGAACTTAATATTAATTAACAATTGTATCCTTGTTTGGTCATTGGAAACTTGTATGCTGTTAATTACTGCCCCAGTTGGTATAAATTTTATTGTTATCTTAATTTTCACTTAATAAATTCGTAATCCCTGATGGCAACACCCACTCTTCTTGATATTTTAAACAAAACTGCCGATTACTTTAAGAGTAAAGGTATAGAAAGCTTTATGCTGGATGCTCAGCTAATTCTGGGGCATGTATTAAAAATGGAAAGAGTCGAATTGTATTTAAATTACGATCGTCCCCTTTCTCCTGCGGAGGTGGAGTCCTGCCGTATGCTGGTGCGCAGGCGCGGGGCCAGGGAGCCGCTCCAGCATTTGCTGGGAATATGCGGTTTTCGGACGTTTACCTTAAAAACTGATAAACGCGCTCTTATTCCCCGTAAAGAAACGGAACTGGTAGTGGATGAGGCTCTTAAGGCTCTTCAAAGCCTTAATGTTGATGTCCCTGCTCGTGTACTGGATGTGGGGGTTGGCGCCGGGCCAATAGCGTTATCAATTATGAAAGAGGCTTCTTTTGCCTTGGTCCAGGGTGTTGATATATCCTCTGAAGCATTGGATCTGGCACGGGAAAATGCGGCCTTAAACGGGATAACTCTGGGTAGCGATACCTTTCGGCAAGGGGATATGTTTTCCCCCTTTCCTGTAGAGGATCAGTGGCATTTAATTGTATCCAATCCACCTTATATACCCTTGGCAGATATTTCTTCTCTGCAGCCCGAAGTCAGGGATTGGGACCCCCATACCGCTCTTGCCGGGGGTGTAAAGGGTACTGAATTTATGGCCTCTCTTATTTATGAGGCTACTCTCCACCTTTTTTCGGGTGGTAAATTGATCCTGGAAATTGGCTGCGGGCAGGCTGAAGATGTCAGTATTATAGCTCGCGAGTGCGGGTTCGGTGAAGTCCGTTTGGTAAATGACTATTCCGGTATTCCGCGGTGTGCAGTTTTTAGTGATTATTCTCAGTAAGGCTTTACAGAATGGTAATTTATGATTTTAAGCAAAAATCGGAAAAATTAAGCAAAAACAGGCAATAAAAACTTGGCAGAAGGTTTTAAAGATGTTATAATTTGCGCGCTCAATTTTATTATTGAGTTTAAATGCGCGGCCTTAGAGCTCGTAGATGTTTTTTGAGTTATAGATTGAGATCAAGGAAAACACGGTTCACATGTAAAGAGTGAACCCGTCAACGAGCTCAGAGTTTTAAACGAAACAAAGAGATTTATGGAGAGTTTGATCCTGGCTCAGAACGAACGCTGATGGCGTGCCTCATACATGCAAGTCGAGCGGGGTCCTTCGGGGTCCAGCGGCGAACGGGTGAGTAACACGTAAATAATCTGCCTTCAAGTTGGGGATAACCCTGCCAACGCGGGGATAATACCGAATATTGTTGATATACTTCATGGTTAATTAACAAAAGGCGCTTTCGGGTGTCGCTTGAAGATGAGTTTGCGTCCCATTAGTTTGTTGGTAGGGTAACGGCCTACCAAGACATCGATGGGTAGCCGGCCTGAGAGGGTGAACGGCCACATTGGGACTGAGATACGGCCCAGACTCCTACGGGAGGCAGCAGTAGGGAATTTTGCGCAATGGGGGAAACCCTGACGCAGCAACGCCATGTGAGGGATGAAGCATTTAGGTGTGTAAACCTCTGTCGGCAGGGAATAAATCATGATGGTAATGCATTATGTTGAAGGTACCTGCAAAGGAAGCCCCGGCTAACTTCGTGCCAGCAGCCGCGGTAATACGAG
>CAZRWX010000012.1:0-13601 GCA_964603925.1 uncultured Bifidobacteriales bacterium
GGGCCCGAAGGCTCTATCTACCACCCTACCGAAAACAGGAAACATATTGCCTACCACACTATGCCTCTTAAGCCCCTTAAGAGTGTAATGGAGTGCGCCAGTGAGACTATGAATATATTAGCTGAAGTTACATGCCCTGCTCTAGTCATACACAGCACCCGGGACAAGACGGCGGACTTTCAAGGGGGAGTGAACGTATTAAAGTGCCTGGGCAGTCAGGACAAACGCCTGATCGCTTTAAATAAAAGCAACCATATTATCACCCTGGACTATGACAGGGAATTGGTGGAAACAGAAACCCGGGCCTGGCTTTTAGCTAGAATGTAGTATTAGAACGCATCCGCCTTAGGCGGATGCGTTCTAATAAACCGATGGAGCTTATCCCCGCTAATCCTGAGCCTGTCGAAGGATGTGAAAATGCTCATCGGGCATTATAGCAGGCCTTATTCCTTGTAAGCGCCCGGCTCAATACCAAAGTCTTTTATCATTTTAGTTAACCATTTACGGTCAATGTCCAGCTGCCTGGCGGCCTGAGATACATTACCCCCGCACTTACCAAGAACAGTGGTAATAATATCCCGCTCAGCCTGCTGCCGGGCCTCTTTAAGGGTAGTGCCCGAGGATACCAGGGAGCGCTTCTCATAGAACGGGCTTTCATTGAGTTTGAGATCCCCTGTGTTAACAGTATCGCTGTGGCTTAATAGTACCGCTTTCTGGATAAGGTTTTCCAGCTCCCGGATATTACCGGGCCAGGCATAGGCGGACAGTTCTTTTTTAGAGGGGGCATCCAGAGTTTTTTTATTAAACCCGAACTGCTGACAATATTTGGCGGTAAAGTAGTCGGCAAGAAGTAGTATGTCCCCTCCCCTTTCTCTTAAAGGGGGGAGATGTATATTAATAACATTAAGACGAAAATACAGGTCCTCCCGGAAACGCCCGGCTTTGACATCCCCGGAAAGATCCCGGTTGGTGGCCGATATCACCCGTACATCCACCGGTATAGGCGCGCTTCCGCCCACCCGCATTACCTCAGACTCCTGAAGAGCGCGCAGCAGCTTTACCTGCAGGGACAAAGGCAGCTCTCCTGTTTCATCTAAAAAAAGTGTGCCTTCATGGGCCATTTCAAAAAGGCCCTTCTTCATCTGATGAGCGCCTGTAAACGCCCCCTTTTCATGACCGAAGAGCTCAGATTCCATAAGGTTCTCCGGGATAGCGCCGCAGTTAACGGCGACAAAATTTTTGTTTTTGCGAGGTGAGGAGTTGTGTATAATTTTAGCTATAACCTCTTTGCCTGTACCCGTCTCCCCGTATATAAATACCGGGCTGTTGGCAAAGGCCACCCGGCCTGCGGTCTGCAGCACCTCCTCCATAACCTGTGACTCATATATCAGTTTTGATTTGGATACAAGGTTGTTCTCCTGCAGGCGGGAGATGGCATCCCGCTGGCGGGCGGTCTCAGAGTGTATTTGTAGTATCTCCTGAAATAAAGGCCGCAGGGTATCACAAAAAGCCCGGTCTTCCTCAGTAAAAGGGGCGCTGTGCTGGAGGCGATCCAGATAAAGATAACCCAGGATAAAACTGCCGGCTTTGATGGGCGCGCATAATACGCTGCCTACCAGGTTTGTCTCCAGGGAACCCATGCTTTTTTCAGGGTCCTCCCACTCCCCCTCACGCATAAGGACAGTGGCTGAAGCCTGCCCCGCCCACTTGATAGCGCGCTCAGAATAGCGTCCCATTGATGCACCGGCAGGATATGTGGCCAGAGTTTTAATACTACTGTCCTGAGTTTCTGATACCAGGCGGGCGGCATCACACTTTAACAGGCGTGAGACACTGGCGACTAAATCTTCATGGACATCCAAGTTGCGGTCTTTCAAGAGGGATACCAGTACATCTACAAGCTCTGAAACCGGAGACACAACAGCCGCACCTGAATTACTGTGTGTGTAATAGGTATACTTAATACCCCCAAGTTCTACTTCATCGCCCTGATTTAAAGATATGGGACTTTTAACAGGAGACCCATTTACTTTAACCAGCCCCCCTCCGGAGAGAGGGTGAAGTTGATAAGACCCGTTAAGGTACATAAAATGGGCCAGACGCTTTGGGGCCGGAGATGCAAGATGTACTCCACAGGATGTATCTGAACCGGCAATCACCACCCGTCCCTTAAGCTCAACGGCTGAGCCGTCTTCACTTCTTATTAATTGAGGGTTATGGGTATCGTTCACTTTATTTACCCCCTTGGATATTATCAGATAATTTAATTGCTAATGTTTGAAAGGGGAGAATCTTAAAACGTTCCCGGCAAACCACATCACCTTGTGCATTTTGTTGCACCAGTACATGGCTCCCATAGGTCACCTTTAAGCCTTTTTTTGCGTCCCCTTGAATTTTTTTACCATCTATTAATATGCTGCCATGGGACTCATCCCCTGACAGCACCAGAAGGCCAGTAAGATTTTTGCCCCGGGCTGCAACCGCATGGAGGGGTAGTTGTATATTTCCCACAGATGTTACCAACAAACCAGATGACATACGCAGACTGTGGGCTGCGGCATGACTGAGATGCCCCAGACGAATAACACTATTACCGGCCCCCTCTTCGCGCCCCAGAAAAAATGCAACCACAATTAATGCACAAGCTCCCACAACACCCATAATGGCCATACGCCTTAAGCGCCTTACAGGCTTAAAACCCGAACTGAAACGAGCCATAAGTTCCAGTGCGCCTTCATGATTAGGATCCTCATCCAGACACTCCGCCAAGAGCCAATAAGCCTCATCCTCCCGTTTAACATGTATAAGCCGCCCGGCTGCCCCATGAAGCTGCCGGGAAAGCTCATTTGCAGTAGCAGCACCGCAAACATCCTGCCAGTCGGGTGCGCTCTGATCAAAGCCCGAAACTTGACCCCAGAGCCTGATCAGCTCTTTGCCATCAACAGGACGATCATCGGGATTCTCCTGCAATAGTGGATCTACCACAGCAGCAGATGCCCCATCTTTCAGGATCAACTTTAAAACCTTACCCAGGGAAAAAAGATCTGCCTTAGCATAATCTATTTTGCCCTTACTGAGCCATAACTCAGGGGCCATATAAGCGGGAGTACCTTTGACAGTACCACTAAAAGATTCAAAATTTTTTAGAATATCTTTAGTAAAACCAAAATCTACCAGATATATACCATCATTTGGAGAAACAAGGATATTTTCGGGTTTGAGATCCCGATGTGCGTACCCCTGCATATGAAGACCTGCTACAGCATGCACCAGGCCCTGAGCCAGCCAGGAGCGCTGCCGGCCATTCAGCTCACCCTCCAATATCCGCGCCAGGCTTATACCCCGCACCCACTGCATTACTATACACACCTGCTTGTGCCATTCAAAAGCATCAAACACTTGTGGCACACAGCCTACCTGCATACGGGCCTGGGTACGGGCCTCTTTGAGCTGGACCTGCCGTTTGGCGTCATCCCCCTCCTTTAAAATTTTTATAGCCACCCAGCGATCCAGGGCCTCCTGCCGGGCACGGTAAACACTGGAAAAAGCCCCCTCTCCGATAACCATAGGATGGGTAAAGCCTTTAGGAAGCCTTGGTATCACCTGGCCCCCTGCCGGGTTCTCTTTTCTGCCAGAGCGAACCAGTATAGGGCGTCTTCATCACCCGGAGCAAGGGATAGTGCCTTGTACCAATTCTGTCTGGATTTTGCGATCTCACCCTCCTGCCAGGAAATCATTCCAAGATTAAACCAAGCCGATGGATGTGTACTGTCTATGGCAATAGCTCTCTGAAAAAGCGCGCTGGCTTTATGCACCTCCCCGCGGCGAAAATAAATAATACCCGCCAGATTAACGGGGTCTACATCATCCACATTTAACTCCACGGCCCGCATTATATGGTTAAGAGCACTGGCGGTGTCCTGCCGGCGCAGGAGCATGCGTGAGCGCTCGGTATAGGCGTCACTCAAAAGGCGCTCCAGGGCACCAGAGGGCTTGAGTGTGCGGCAGGCCTCCAGTTGTATTAGAGCGTAGTCCCAGGAGGCATCATCGCCCTTTTTATCCACTGCCTTCTGCAAAAGCCCCTTGCCCAGCCCCAGCCTGGCCTGGTAATTACCCGGATCATGGCTGAGCTCCCGTTTAAAAAAATCTATAGCCATGGGGTAGTCACCAAGAGTAAGGCAAAGGCTGCCCTTTTGGGTAAGATCGCCCTGACATCCCAGAAAAAAGAAAAGAAGAAAACTCGGCAACATGTATTTCATATTTTAAAAACCTTTCTATACCCCAGGGAGGCCATTATCTCCCACTTGGGAATATCCACAGGTGCCTGCCTGCCCAGAGTGGACCAAATACGTTTTACATTAACGCTTAGGCTTAACTCACCCCAACGCGGCATATTCTTTTGAATTAAAAATAAAAAACCTCCTCCCCAATCCCTTCTATAAACTTCATTCTTTTCAAAGGTTATGGGAACAGCGCTAAACGTTGATGAAAGAACAGGCCCCGGATAATTTAGCTCATTAATGGAATACAGCTGACCATCCCCCCTGTTACGTGCCAACCACAAAGAGCCATCTTGGGAATAATTACTAGATAATATATCGCTTTGAAGTGTATTTGAACTAAACCAGTGATACATTTCAGGATATATATCCAGCTGACCACTAATAACAGACTTCCAGATTAATCCGAATTTATTTATGGATATCCCTATGGAGGGATTAATATTAATGTATTCCCGCGAAAGACTGGCGGAGAAATTCATAGTATCGCTGTAGGGTATAAATACTTCTGTAAAATTTGGATAATCAGTGGATATACGCGGGTCATATCCTGGAACATTTATAAACTCCCCATAGGCATCATCGGTATAGTATGGTGTTTGGGTATTATCAATATCCTCTACATTGAGTATTGTTAATGGATAGGGATAAAAAGAATAATAAGGGGCGAGGCTAAAATATGTGGAAACCAGATTGACTTGAAGCTCTATTCCCTTTCTTAAACTACGCCCAGTGTATAGTAGGCCCCAGAAGTCATGATAGCGATTATAGCTTATGTTGCTACGACTTAAATCTGCGCCAGTTGAAATATACACCAGACCACCTGAGTAATTAAGAAACCATGAGCACAAAATGCTATGCAGACTGGAATAATATTCTTCGGATACTTTATCTTTTAAGTAAGAATATTCTACTGAAATATTTTTTATCAGAATATTACTCTCCTTAATATATCCTCCAACATCGACATCATCATAGAACGTATCATACTGTTTTACTGCCTTGAGTTTAAGGCCAGCCTCTAGAATAACCCTCCCCCACACAGGATAGTTGAAAGATGATACGGCATATAACCTGCCAAGACCCCCTCTATCTGATTGTGACACAGGTTCCCTGCCAGCGTTAAAGGGATAAATATCCTGCTCCCAGTCACTCTGCCCACCGTAACCGCCAATCCCACCCACTGTGATAGAAAATCTATGTTTGCGTGCCGGTTTACGAAAGCGGCTGTGAGGGGGAAGCTGTTGAAAGACCTTTAGCGCCTCATCGGTGATACCAAGACTGGTGTAAATTGTGTAACGCTGCTCCAGGGCCTTAAGATGTAAGGGTGAGCTCTCAGCAACATCAATTACATAGTTGCAGGCAAGAGCAGTATCCAGACTGCCCTCACCAATAAGAGCCTCTGCCATGTAATAATATACTGTATCACGGGAAACACCCTCTTTACCAGACTGGATAAAGGCGCCGATGGCGGGTCTCCATTGCCTGGTCTCCAGAAAAGTCAACCCTCTGCTGTAAGCGTCCTCATGCACACCATGAGCAGAGGCAGTTGTACAAGGACCTGCAACTACTATCATTAACAATATTGCTGAATATAGAAACCTGTATATTCCGGACCCGGTTATAAGAAAAGCTCCTTGTTAACATTCTCCCCGAAGGGCAATAACCACCAGGGGCGGTTAAGTATAATGAAAATTAAAAGAGGAATCTATGCAAACTTGTTTGCATAGCGCCCCCTTCAATAGCATACGTTATTCCAGAGCTTTTTTATAGACAGGCATGTCCAGTATGTAAACACCCGGGGCCAATGGCCGCCTGCGGCGGTTAAGGGGCACATTACACCCGCGTATATCATACATTCCGCTGCGTAACTGACCAGCAAGCGCAGATAAATCAACCTGCCTGAGGTTAGTTATTCCTGTAACTTGGGTCAAAAGCTTAATGCTGTCCAGAATACCGATATAGGTACTAAGGTGGACGGCCATATCGGCACTGTCGCCTATTACATACATTTCATAACCCGAGATCCCGTTGTCGGTAAATATCAGAAATTCTGAATATGCATATGCGGTGTCAAAAAACATGGACCAGACCTCGGGCGCCCAGTGTTCGCTCTTATTTCTTGTAGAGCTGGAATCAAAATACAACAGCGTACCATAGGGCAGAACTGAGGTTTCCACAGAAAGCAGATAGGCAATAAAATTGGAGCGGACCCAGCTGTCGGTAGTACCAAAATCTGCAAGGCTGACATTATGCTTTACAATGGAAATTATGCTCTTGTGTGTATAGGTGGTATCCTTAAATATATGCTGACTGTCGCTCTTAACCACCTGCTTCCAGTTAGCGGGCAGCTCCAGGCTGTAACCCATGGTAGTGTCGGTAATCTGGGCTGAAAAAGTGTTGGCAACTAATAATAGTATTCCAAGTAATAATATTTTTGCTTTCATAAGTATCCCTTTCTTAATCAAATGCGGTTATGTATCTCAGTCTTTTTGAAGCTCTTTAAGCTCCATACGCCTTTCCCTAAGACGTTCGTCCATGTTTTCGATAGCCTTCTCCACTTTTTGCCTTACATCTTCTGGCAGGTTGCGAAGCTGTTCGTGGTTTTGTGTTTTTACATTTTCGAGCTGGGGTGGTTTATCTTCTGAACCGGTAGCTGATGGGGCCTCTTGGGTAGTCTGGGTCTGGTTATTTTTAGCGGCTTCCACTTTGGCCTTTAAGTTACTAGGCATAAGGTTCATTATATCCTGAAAGTTCCTGTCGACGATTACCTTTTGCTGGCTCTCCCCGTTGTCAGGGCTTTGCGTGGCGGCCTGGTCTTGTGCCCAGGTTTGAGTGTGGATAAAAATAAGTGCTGCTGCCGTTAATATCCATGTTGACTTTTTCATTTTATATCTTCCTTTCAAAGTGAAGGAAGCAGGCGGCCAAAGCCTCCCACTCCCCCGCATTTGATGAGTAGGGATTACTCATCAAACTTTTATTCGTTCCCCTGAGTCTGTGTTTGAGTCTTTACCTCTTCCTTGGCCTCTTCCAGCTCGGCTTTACGATCCTGCAGCCTTTTTTGGATGGATTCCTGCGCCATGGTAAGCTTGCCTTTGGCTTCCTCGTTTAAGCCGTTCATGGCCTGAATGGCATTCTCAAGATTATTTTTAGCCTGTGTTCTGGCTGCTTCACATTCTTTCTCAACATCCTCACTACTCTTGCCGCTGGCTTTCATGGCCGCAACTTTTTCCTGAAGTTTTCTAGCCTCACCAAGAGCGCTTTGAACTTTTGCCTGGACTGCTTCGGGGAGTTCATTCATTGCTTGAGTCATAACTCTCTCGCCATCTTGAGTTTTTACAGCTTCAGCACTTTGTATCTGATTCATTACCTGTGAAGCCTCCATTGTGCCATCTCCTGTGCCGTCGCCTGCACCTGTGCCGGGACCAGCTGCCTCTGCTGCAAAACTAAGACTAGCTGCAAGACCGAGTAATGTGATTAATTTTTTCATTGTATTCTCCTTTGTTTTGGTGTTTGTTTTGGTTAACTGTGACTGTTCACTCATAACCAGATGTAACGCAAACACCGGGCCAAACCTTATATGGGCGTTTTTCGGCCTATTTCAATGTATGTGAGCTTGACAAATTAAGGTCTATGCACCTCAAATATTTCATACAGTTACCATAAAGCAAACTTAACTCTTTGCCAAATAAAGAGTTACGGTGTTTCGCCCGAATTGGGGTCTAGAGACCCGGAAATTAATCAGCTTTTGTTTAAAATGAGCTGTTTGCCGCACGCCGTCATTACCGTCTTAACCGTAATAACGCTGTTACAGATTAAAAGCCCCAGCTTGTGCTAATTCAGCTTTAAAAGCCCCAATACGCTCCCAACCGACATCTGGAATAGCAGCACCCAAGACCTGAACAACCTCACTTGCCACCCTAGCCCCAAGTTTTCCGGAATTTTCTAAAGAATAACCATGAGTTAGCCCATATAAAAAACCCGATGCCCATAGATCTCCCGCACCAGTTGTATCAACAGCATTTACAACCAGGGCTTCTATACTCACGCGTTCTGAACCACGGGCGATAAGAGCGCCGCGCTTACCTTTTTTAACTACAGCAACACCAGCCATCCCGGCAAATATCTCCAGTGACTCCTCTTCACCTTTGCCGGTAAAGGCCCTGGCCTCATCCTCATTAGCTATAATGATATCCATTTTAGGCAATAGTCCCTTAAGATATTCCAAATTAGCCTCAACCACCTGAAAAGCGGCTAAATCTATGCAAAGCTTTGCACCGCTACCCTGTGATTTTTGTACAATAGCCTCCAGGAGGGGCTGATTAAACAGAAGATAACCCTCCAGATGAATAATATCGGCGTCAGTAAAGAACCCCTCGCTGACATCACCAGGCCTAAGCTCAGCAGCAGCTCCCAAATAGGTAAACATGGTACGCTGGGCGTCAGGAGTAACTACGGAAAGTACACGCCCGGTAGGAGTATCTGATACAGAAAGCTTGCTTTGAATGCCCGCTTTGCTTAAGCCATCTTTAAAAATAGAAGCTAGAGAGTCGGGGCCGCATTTGCCAACCATACGGGCACAACCACCAAGACGCCCTATGCCAACCAGTGTGTTGCAGGCGCTGCCGCCTGGTACTTTTACAGCCTGAGAAGCCGAAGATTTAACAGCATCATCGAGGAAAGCTGGCTCCTGATAGGTCATACCCCCTTTTTCAGCGCCTAATTTTGTTATAAAATCATCGTTTTCCTCAATAAGAAGATCAACAAGAGCAGACCCTATGCCGACTATATACTTTTTTTCCATAATATCAGCCTTTTTATATGATTTTAGGGCAAAAGATAGAAAAGACCATGTAAAAGAGACATTCCTGTTTAAAAAAGGAAACGTTTACCTGGCAAGAGCGCCCATGTTTCGCTTCTCCCTGCACCAGGAATTCTACAGGCTGTCCGGAAACTTCTGATATCAGATATAAAAGTATAATAGAAAAATAGCCCAATTAGCTGGAATAGGGCACCCTCAGTGGAGGACATTGCATTAATTACTGTGACAAAGCATAATAAAGCAAACAGAGTATTTCGGAAAAAAGAAATTTTTCTATTCTTTTACTTATGGTTAACCCATCCACCCCATACGTCTCCAGGCTTCTGGTAACAGAAGATGATATTGTGCTCCGGCGTTTTTATCAGCAGGCCCTGATACCCATAGCCAAAGAGCTTGTAGTTACCGAAACCAGTTCTCAAGCCATTGCCCTGTTAGAGCATCAGGAGTTTGACTTTTTGATTACAGACTTAAAAATGGCTGAGAAGGACGGGATCGATATAATAAACCAGGCTGTTGTTAGCTGCCCTGGTATAAAGATACTTGTAGCCTCCGGTTATGTATCCGATGCCAAATACCGGGAAAAGCTGGCCGGGTTTAAAAACATCACCGGGTTTTTACAAAAGCCCTTTACTGTAGACACCCTGCTGCAGAAGCTGGAATCTATTTTTTACCCTTGCGATAATCATCAAAGTTCACAATCTTAGAGCGTTCCTGCTTTTTAAGGCTGCTGGCCTTCTGTAATACATCACTCTCTTCCGCTGTGAGGGACTCCATCCCCTGCTTAGATATTTTTTCGAGTATTGGGTCTATTTTGCTCATAAGATCCTGAGATTTTTTGCGGCTTTGTAAAACGGATTTTTCAAGTTGATTTTGTTTACGGTTCTTCCACTTATCGATAAATATTGTAAAAGACTCCTCATAGCGGAAGTATATAAAGGCCCAGGCCGCCCCCCCAAGATGAGTAATATAAGCAATACCTGTATTACTGCCGGTATACAGCATCCAAAGATCTACACCCATAAAGATCATGACCGCCCACCTGGCCTCCATGGGAAATAACAGAAGAATAAGAATACGGGCACGGGGAAAATATTTGGCAAAGGCTACCATAATGGTAAATAAGGCACCAGAAGCGCCAACATAGAGGTGGTAGCCGGTAAAAGAATCCCAGATTAATGAACAGAGGCCAGCGAAAATACCGCCAGTTAAATACAGACTGAGAAAGCGCCGCTCGCCCATGGTGGACACCACGGAGATACCGAACATCCACAATATGAGCATATTAATGAGTATATGGAGAAAGTTATGGGTATCATGCAGAAACATATAGGTGAGAAGCCGCCAGATTTGGAACTGCCCGAATACGCTGGGTGTATATAATGAAAAATAATGAGTAACAAAGCCGCCCGATACGGTGTCTACCATATACATAACCACATTAATAATAAGCAGATACTTAATGACTCTTGGCATTGCGGGAGGGCGGGTTTCAAAAAGCATAAGGGAACCTGTTAATATACAGTTAAGTGATTAGGAACATTTATGCCGCAGTTTTTTGTACAGGGCCTTTTCGACATTGGGAGTGACAAAATCGGACACCTTACCGCCCATGGCAGAGAGCTCTTTGACAATACTGGAATTGAGATAGGTGTAATTTTCGCTGGGAACCAGATATACAGTCTCACACTTTGGTGAAAGCTTTTTATTTATAAGGGCCATTTGGAACTCATATTCAAAATCGCTGACCGCACGGAGACCGCGAATAATAACCTGGGAACCGGTTTTTTTGAGATACTCCACTGTTAACCCGCTAAAGGCGGAGATTTTAACATTACTGATACCCTTTACGCAGGCCTTGATAAGGCGCACACGCTCTTCTACCGAAAACATGGTATGTTTGCGCGGGTTTTGGCCAACAACAACATCTACATATTCAAATAATTTTGAAGAACGCCGAATAACGTCTAAATGCCCCCTGGTAATAGGATCAAAAGTGCCGGGATAAATAGCTTTGACCATAAGCCTTAAGTATAAAAAAACGCCAACCCTGATTCCCCATATTTTTTAATGCGGCCAGCTTCCCCAAGCCATTCTGGAGGCGCTTTTATGGGGTATTGAATAATACCCATACCTTTTTTGGTCCTTACAGATAAAACTTCAGGCAAAACGTTTTTAAAATCCATGGTAAATGGGGGATCGGCAAAAACAATATCGTAATGGCCCCCTGTATCTGACTCATTGCGGCAGAAAGTGGTAACATTCATTTTTTTAATGATGACATCTGAGGTATTAAGAGCCTGGCAATTTTTTTGTATACATTTATAAATTTGAGGGTCCTTTTCCACCATACAGACACAGGAGGCCCCCCTGCTAATAGCCTCTAACCCCACCGTACCTACACCGGCATATAAATCCAGAAAGGTAACACCCGGCAGACGTTCACCAATAATATTAAAAAGTGATTCACGAAGGCGACCTGAAGTAGGTCTTATTTTAAGCAATTTTGCCGGAGCATGAATTTTACGGCCACAAAAAAAGCCACCGGTAATAATTAAAGACATGGAGACCTGGCTAATGGGTAGAAGATACCGTCAGTTTACATATAGAACAATATCAAAAGTAGCCGTCATAAGCTCTTCGGCCACTGCCCGCAGGGAAAATTTAAGCAGACCAACATTGGATTTGGCCACATGCAGTTTGTTAATAAAAATTTGGAAATTTTCAAAATCACACTCTGGAGCCGAAGTTTTATAAACATACCTTTTATAAGAACCCAGGTTAACCTTGGACTTGAGAGTAATGGATTCCAGGTCCAGCCCCGATGACTGAGCAATATTCTTGAATGACTTGAGCTCAGAGTTCACCATGGAGGCCTTAACCATCCTGACTTTGCTATTGTTCTGAACAAACCCCTTACCCACCTTACCGTAAAAAGAGAATTCGCGAGCCACCCCACGATTACCCACGGGTTTAAGAATGCCAGGCTTAACATTAAGGGTATTATTACGCTCCAGACCTATTTTCAAATTTTGGTAATACTCGTCATTGATGGCCATACCGTGGAGATAAAAATCACCTGGCACAGTAAAAATCAAACTGGAAAACCCTATCTCCGGCGGGGTGATATTTTTAATAAAGTGCAGAAACTTATTACTGGCCGCTAGCTGAAAACCAACTTTAGCCGTAGGTTTGAGGCCTTTATAAGAGCTCCCCTGATAAGTACGGCGATGCTCTTCACGCAGCTCCCTGACTGCATCTTCTACTGCATAAGATTGGATGACCAGGGGCTTATAAGCTGGAGCCTGGGGGATGGGACCTGTTTGTCTGACCGCCAGCTGATCTAAAGGCATTTGGATGGGAGCTGATTTTAAATAATAAAAGACACCCAACATGCTGACAATAACCACAGAAACAGCCAGAGTAGCAGCCAGCCAGGGCCCTTTAATGGTAAATGGAACCTTAACGATCTCTTTTGCCGGAACAACATCCAAATGGTTTAAAAGATTGATTTTTATCATTTATTAATCACCTTTGTACCGCATGGTAAGACCTATGGCTGTAGCAAACTGAGGCGCATGTTCATTTTTAATTTGAGCGTAATCGTTACCTGCTGGGAAATTAACCTGCTTGAAAGAGTTCAGAGCCGTGATTTGTGTGGAAAGGCCAACCTCAAGGCTTTTATTAAACTCATTGTCCAGGGATAAATCGCCGCAAACAAATACTTTATCAAATGCAGCAGTACCTTCGGGACCCATACTACCGGCCAACTCAGTAAGTGAAGCGACTAAAGTTGTAATAACCTGACTGCGCTCTTCATCTTCGCCATATATTACCTCTTTTGGTACCTCCAGGCTTTCGAAACCCAGTAACTGCCCCTGACTGGTTAAAAAACAACTTACGCTATGAAGATCCCCTTTAATTATAAGAGTAGTACCTGCCTGAGCTTCGGGATAATTAAGCGCAAATGAATTTAGAACCGCAAATATATCTACATCTACAACCTGCAGCGACAACTCCAGAATTGAAGCGATACGCTTCAAACGTTCGATTTCACTTTTCCTGTAAGCGGCAACAAGAAACCTCCTGATGCCCGCTGGCTCAGTTGCTGCCATTTCGTGATAATCTAAAGCATAATCGTCTACCGGTGAAGCAAGATACTGTTCCATCTCCCAGGAAACAGCATCCAGCAGGTTTTTTTCGTCAGCAGGTATTTGAACCTCTCTAAAAGCTGCTTGAGAACCATAAACGGCCAATACCAGCCCCGTTGACTTCTTATTAATATGGAGATCTGGATTATCGAGAATCTCTTTTAAATTACCCGCAATTAAGGTTTCATCCTGCCAGACAGAAGACTCCACCAGTTTTTTGGTAACCCACCCCACACGTTTTTTAGTGTGATTATATTCGGCCAGCTTAAATACCGAATGACCTAAATCAATACCGATTATGCTTTTTGGTTTATTTGCCATATACTTAAGTATAAAATTTTCTACTGACTG
>CAZRWX010000012.1:13701-35926 GCA_964603925.1 uncultured Bifidobacteriales bacterium
TTATGCTTTTTGGTTTATTTGCCATATACTTAAGTATAAAATTTTCTACTGACTGGAAGAACTGCTTGAGGCATTATCATCCAAAACAAGGAATGGTTTAAGAGTTTTTAACTTTCCAGCACCAATACCTTTAATTTTAATTAAATCCTCTACCTTTGAAAATAAACCATGCTTATTCCTGTATTCAACTATTTTCTTTGCAGTTTTAGGCCCAATGCCCTTAAGGGATACCAATTGGCCCAGATCTGCGCTATTCAAGTTGACTATTAAAGGTTTTTGTAAATTAATTTCAGAGCCACCGTGCTTTGGGACACCTGCCTGCAGAGCTGTATGGGATTCTTTATTAGTATTGCCCTCAGAGGTCAGGACCTGAGCTCTCTCAATATAGCCGCCTTCAATAGAAGGTGTGTGAACACTAAAAGCAGAATATTGATGGGCAATAAAACCCGTTAATAAAAAGAAACCTGTTAAAGCGAGCATTTTTTTTTCAGAACTGGTAAGCAACAAAATTCCTCCCACCTCTTCTATCGGTTTTGTTCACAGCAGGCCTTTAGCTCAAAATAGCAAGACCATGGATTTATTTTATCAGTTTCTGCGCTGATTTAACAAATTCATAAAATATTGGAGAAGGATTCCTTAAGCTGCTGGTAAGCTCCGGATGAAACTGACAGCCTATAAAACAGGGATGATTGGGTAGTTCCATAATCTGCATGATGTTCTCTTTAGGAGCCTTGCCTGAGAAAATAATACCACCCTTTTCCAATTGTTTAACATATTTGGGGTTTACTTCATACCTGTGACGGAACCGCTGCCGGACTGAAGTCTTATTTTTGAAGATTTTATAAGCATAAGTATCAGGTTTTATCTCGATATCATGGCCGCCCAACCTCATAGTGCCGCCCTTATAATAAATTTTAGCCTGATCGGGCAGAAGGGCTATAACTGGATGCTCAACTTTTATACCGGTGTCTTCCACCTCCATAGTATTGGCGCCCTTTATACCGCACACATTCCGGGCGTACTCAACTACAGCCAGCTGCATGCCATAACAAATACCCAGAAAGGGGATGTTATTTTCGCGAACATACTGGATTACATTGATTTTACCCTCTATACCCCGGGAACCAAACCCGCCCGGAACTATAACGCCTTGGATGTCGCCCAGCATGCCTGCAATATCAATACCCTCTTTTTCAAGATCTGAGGTTTCAATCCATTTAATATTGACCTTAATATTATGATGGGCTTCGCAATGTATGAGTGCCTCCACAATTGAAGCATAGGAGTCCTCCAGAGCAGTATATTTACCGCAAATGGCAATAGAAACGAACTTTCTTGGGTCTTTGCGGTTTTCTTCCAGTACTTTTACCCATTGAGCCCACTTCCTGAGATTAGGAGGAGAATAAATACCCAGCTTGTTATGCAAGAGCTCCGGGAGACCCTCCCGTTCAAAAACCAGAGGTATTTCATATACAGATTCTACATCGGGACCAGAAATAACCGCATCCGTCTCCACATTACAATATGAGGCTACCTTTTCTTTAATGCTGGCATCCAGAAGCTCCTGACAACGCCCGATTATGATATCGGGCTCTATGCCTTTTTCATTGAGGAGCCTGACGGACATTTGCGTGGGTTTGGATTTTTGTTCACCGACTCCACTGGGGATAGGTATATAGGTAAGGTGAATGTAGAGAAAATTTGAAATACCGATCTCCCGGCGCATTTGACGAATAGCCTCCAGATAAAACTGGTTTTCCAGGTCACCCACAGTACCGCCAACTTCTATTAACAGTACATCGGGATGTTCGACATCGACAATCTCCTGAAATTTGTCTTTAATGGCTTGAGTGACGTGGGGTATAAACTGAACAGTTTTACCCAGATAGTCACCGCGGCGTTCTCGATCCAGAATGTCCTTGAACACCTTGCCCATGGTAATATTCCAGTTGAATTTGGTTTGAATATTAATAAAGCGCTCGTAGTGGCCAAAATCCATGTCCACCTCTCCACCATCATCCAGCACAAAAACCTCCCCATGTTCAATGGGGTTCATTGTACCTGGATCGGTATTAAGGTAGCCGTCGCACTTGACCGGTATAACCTTTAAACGTTCGGAAATAAGATGCCCGATGGATGCCGTTGCGATACCTTTACCCAAACCTGAAAGAACACCGCCTGTAACTACTATGTATTTGGTTGGTTTTTTCCTGCCCAAACCAGACCTCTTTATCTAATGTGAAACTAAAAGCACAGCTAATGATTGCTGCTATTGAAAATAGATACTTTATGCTCGTGCCCAAACACTTTAACAACTCTTTTCAGATCTTCTGGAATATCTATAGCATAACTACGAATATTTGAACAATGAGCACGCAAAATTACAGGCCAATGCCGCAGGAGCTCATGAGACACCCGCTGCTCCTGGTCTGAAACCGGCCACCGGGCATATTTGGTTAAAAAAGTTTTAGAATAGGCATAGGCCCCCATATGAATATACGCCCTGCCCCATTGTGAATTGTACCCCACTGGGGGAGTACGAAAAAACTGACTGATATAGCCTTTTTCATCAACCAGGGCCTTCATAAGATTTGGATTAGACATAAAGTGCTGACAGGAACCACCCCATACTACAGTATGGACCTCATGTGGCTGCTGCATTAAGCCCTGGCATAAAGCCCTGAGGGCCTCAATTGGGAAAATTGGTTCATCCCCCTGCAAATTAACAATAAGCTCATTGGCAATATGTTTTAAATTAAGAGCTATACGCTCAGTGCCATTAGCTGCGGCACCCGTTAACTCAGCCTTGCAACCTGCAACCTCAGCTGCCTGGGCAATTTCGGGTGAATCTGTCAGACAAATAACCTCCGCAAAGCATTCCGCCTGAAGGGCCCGGGCAATGGTATGTGCAATAACGGGCGCACCGGAAAGAGGAGCTAAAAGCTTGCGGGGAAAACGGGTGGATTGAAGCCTTGCGGGAATAACGCAGGAAACAGAAGGCAAACTCATGTCAGCCCACTGTTTTAGGGATAGAGAAATGATCCATATTTATGCTGGGGGCATTTTTAAAGGCATCTTCTTTAGAAAGGCTGGTATGAGGTTCATCCTGCCGTAAAGATTTGGCTGAGTTATCTACCCTCATCATAGGCTCTACATTTACCAGGTCAAGCTCGCCCAGCTTCGCCATGTATTCTACCATCTCGTTTAAAGAAGATGACAAAACCTCCTGCTCATCGGCAGAGAACTCCAGACGGCATAATTCGGATAATTTTTTGATTTCCTGAGTTGAGATAGCCATGTTGCTAATTACCCCTTGATTGGCATAAATTAATAAAACTTCTGATTAACCTGCCAGGCCTTATAAGAGCCATGATTGATAAAATAGATAATATTATGACCACGGAATTAATCGAGAACTTTAATTTTAGCAAATTTAAGCACTAGTGTCCGCATAACACCATCTTCAAACTGCGTGGTTATTCTGGCAGACTCACCTCGCCCTTCGGTTTTACGAATAAAGCCTTCACCAAATTTCTGATGCAGGATTCTCTGGCCTATATAATACTCCAGTTCCTGACTGGTATTTTCGTAATCTGGAAAAACATCAACAGTTGCACTAGGGGCATTATTAGCAATTTTCCGCACGCCATGTTTCCCTCTGCCATCCAGATCGTTAATATAGGCTGCATCAGCCTCCAGAAGGAATTTGGAGGGATCCAGTGACTCCCAATTACCCCATAAGCGCCTTTCTACACAATGAGTGAGTATGAGCTCCTGCCGTGCACGGGTAACAGCCACATAAAATAAACGGCGTTCTTCTTCCAGCTGGTCCTCCTTGCCAAAACGGATAAGGGGGAAAAGCCCCTGCTCCAGACCGGTTAGGTAAACCTTGGGGAATTCCAGACCCTTGGAGCTGTGGATGGTCATAAGAGTAACGGCTTGAAAGCCCTCTTTAGCCTGATCGATATCTGTAAGAAGAGAAATTTCCTGGAGAAACTCACCCAAATCTGAACTTTGATTGCGATCTTCAAAATCCTGGGCAGCGGCCACTAATTCCTCTATATTCGCCAGCCGCTCCAGAGCCTCATCAGTGCCCTCAGCCTCTAAAGACTTGCCGTAACCAGAATCCTGTATCACCGCAGAAACCAGATCCGGAAGGGATAATTCTTCCAGTTTAGATTTTAAATCGGCAAAAAGCTGAGCTACTGGTTTGATTTTTTTGAACTGCGTGCTGTTATCGGCATTATTATACTCATTTAAAAACAAGGCATCATAAAGGGTGACAGAGTTATTAATTGCCAGGTCTGCAAAGAATTCCACAGTTTTTGTCCCGATTCCGCGTTTAGGCACATTAATTACCCGGCCCAGGCTGACACTGTCCGCACTGTTGCATAGCACCCTTAAGTATGCAACAATGTCTTTGGTTTCCTTCCTGTCATAAAAGCGTATACCCCCGAATATTACATAGGGTATGCGGTGGCGACGCATGGAATCCTCCAATACACGGGACTGAGCATGGGTGCGATAGAATATGCTTATCTGCCCGTAATCATATTCAGCATCTTTTTTAATGTGCGATACAATCCATTCAGCATCCTCATTTTCATTATCATTTCTCTTGAGGAATACCTTTTTACCCGGCGCATTGGCTGTCCATAATTTCTTCTCCATGCGCTGACGGTTATTTAAAATAACTGATGAAGCCAGACCGATAATATTGGAAGTGGAACGGTAATTCTGCTCCAGCTTGTATACATTGGCACCAGGATAAAGCTTTTGAAAAGACAGTATATTTGTAATATCGGCACCCCGCCAGCCATATATACTCTGGTCGTCATCGCCTACTACCGTAATATTGCGGCCCTGCCCAAGAAGAGCCTGTATGAGTAGAAACTGAGCCCTGTTTGTATCCTGAAACTCATCAATGAAAACATATTTTATCCGCTTTTGAAAACTCTCCCGGATATCGGCATGCTGCTCAAGGAGACTGATAGTCTGATAGATAAGATCATCAAAATCCATGGCGTTATTTTTTTTTAGCTCTTCCTGATAACGGCGGTATAAAAGGACCAGGCGTTCTTCATCCAGATCTTCAGCCTGACGAGATGCCACCTCTGGAGAATGGTAACGGTTTTTATAACGGCTGATTTGATGACGCAGGATCTCCGGTGTAATAGCGGTTTCGCCTTCTGTTAGCAGAAGCTTTTTTAAAAAGCGCTTTTGATCATCTTTATCATATATTGTGAAGCTGGAGGTAAAGCCTAAGCGCTGCCCATAACTGCGCAAGATACGAGCGCATACAGAATGAAATGTGCCCATCATGCTGAAGTTCACACGCTCCCCCAGAAGAGTCTGGATTCTCGTCTTCATCTCTGCGGCAGCCTTATTGGTAAAAGTAACAGCGAGTATTTCTGAGGGCCGGACTTCTTGAGAATTGAGAGCCCAGGCTATTTTAAATGTCAGCACCCGGGTTTTACCGCTACCGGCCCCAGCAAGTACCAAATTTGGCCCCTCTATGGACTGTACAGCGTTTAGTTGTACCTCATTTAACTGCTCTGCGAGTGATTGTTTATCCAATTGTGCCTCTTCCTTAAAAATACCTATTTGCTCCCTCGAATATTTGTACCTGCTTTAGCTGGTATAAAGTTCAGCATGAAAAGTTTTTTTGTTGAGTGCATTAAAAATAACTGCCCATTATAAGCTTGTCGAAGCATGATTTTAATCTTAACAGGCTTCCGACTATATTAACGCTAAAAAATATCCCTGTTAACAAGGCTGCCCTGCTTAATGGTCATGCGCCTGAAGGGCAGAGACTTTATAAGGCCTATATCGTGGGTGGCCATCAGCACTGTAGTGCCAGCAGCATTTATATTCCGGAAAATGTCCAGGATCTCCCTGCCTGTATCTGAATCCAGGTTGCCGGTAGGCTCATCAGCCAGGATAATATAAGGTTCGTTAGCCATGGCCCTGGCAATAGCCACCCTCTGCTGTTCACCGCCTGAGAGCTGATGAGGAAAATTAAGAGCTTTATGGGTGATACCTGTAGCAGAAAGCACCTCATATACCCGTTTTTTGATCCTTTTACCAGGACTACCTGCTACATGCAGAGCAAAGGCTACATTCTCAAACACATTGCGCTCAGGCAGCAGCTTAAAATCTTGAAAGACGATGCCCAGCTTACGACGCAGCAGCTGAATGCGAGATTGGGGGGTCTCCCCGGAGCGATAGGTAAGGTCTTTGTTAAACGATACCATCACCTCCCCCGAATCAGGCCTTTCATCCATATATATGAGCTTAAGTATGGTGGTTTTACCTGCCCCGCTGGGACCGGTAATAAAAATAAACTCCCCGTTCTCAACCCGGAAATGGACATCATTGAGGGCCCGCCAGTTCCGCTCATAAAGCTTGGTAACATGATTAAAAGCAATCATGAGCAGGGGGGCTTTCTCAATACATAATGAATTCGCTCTGAAGACCTTCGGGGGGGTTTTAGCCTGAAATCGCCATACACACCGCAAAGTTCAAATGATGTTTTTTGTATGATGGCGGTCATGGACTCCTGACTTATAACCCATTGCAGATGGTTCTCTTCATACCGCCGGTAACTTTGCCCCATTTTCACAAAATAAATAAAATCATTATGCTGAAGCCGCCTGGTTTCATCATACATGCTATGACGGACAACTGAACAGCCTTCAAGCTCCTCG
The DNA here is from genome assembly GCA_964603925.1 of uncultured Bifidobacteriales bacterium. GTDB lineage: Bacteria > Fibrobacterota > Fibrobacteria > UBA11236 > JADFYW01 > CAZRWX01. The sequence goes on from CAZRWX010000012.1 coordinate 20,409, forward strand.
TATTGCACATTATCAGAGAAATAAGCCAGGGAGTTATAATGGGTGGTGATATCAAAAATAAAAAGACCGCCCTTATTTAATACCTGATAGACACCTTCCAGACATTCAAGCAAGTCCTGATCAGTAAGCAGATAGTTGATAGAATCATAAATAAGAAGGCAGCAGTCAAAACCTGGTTTGAGAGGTATTGCCCGTATATCGGCACAAACCCTGAACCTGGCACCTTTATGAGCCCCCTGACACAGCATATTAAAAGAGTTATCTAAAAACACCATGGTATTTGACTGGGAAAAAATTGCAGCAAATGGGCAGGTGCCGCAGGCAAGCTCCAGGATATTCCCAGGTTTAAAACCAAACCTTTTCCAAATTCGCTTTATGTAATTTGCCCAGTTGCCATAATCTACATGACTCATAATGCCATCATAATATGGCGCCATAGTTTGATAACTGGAAGTTCCGGACATGGGATTAAGAGGCCATTGGCAGACCCTGGCTGGCAGCGCTATTCAGCGCCTTGGGCCGCACCATTGGCGGCGCCATTGGCGGCGCCATCTGAAGAGCGATCGTCTACATAAACCTGGGTGCGCCACTTTTCAACGAAATCTGATAGTTTTTTATTTATAATGTAATTCCTGGCCAGACCGCTTAACTCCTGCCAATCCTCCTCCAAAGAAAGTATTCGCTCATCAGCTTTTTTGTCCAGACGGAACAAATGAAACTTATTATTGATCCACTGAGGAGAGCTAATACCTCCCTCTTCCAGTTCATCAATAACGGCCGTGTATTCAGCACTCAGAAGCTCCCTGGTAACCCACCCCAAACTGCCGCCGTTCTCTCTGGTTTTTTGATCGTCAGAATGGACCCGGGCCAGCTGTGCAAAATCGCCGCCACTCATAGCTACCTGCTTTAATGAGTCTAAAAACTTAATTGTATGGGCCGTATCAGAGGAAGTGGGCCTTACCATTAATAAAATATGGGAAGTTTTTATCTCTGTGTCGCGCTTCTCGGTGACTTTAATAATGTGGTACCCATATTGTGAGCGCACGGGCTTCGTTGTATAGGCGCCCACATCCAGCCGAAAGGCAGCCTTCTCATAATCGGCATCCAGCACCCCGCGTTTGGTAAAACCTAAATCGCCGCCATCGGAACCACTGGGGTCATCAGAAAACGTTTTGGCTAAATGCACAAAGCTGACACCCTTGCCTAAAAGAGTAATAAGAGAATCACATAAATGACGGGCAGTACTGTCCAGAACCTGATCGGCTTTTATGGGTAACTCAATATGAGAGATTTTATAGTTATCCACCATTAAAGGAAGACTGTCCCGATAATCCTGATAAAATTGTTTGATCTGCTTTTTGGAAGGCTCTATTTTACCGATGTATTTTTCCTGAAGTTTTTGTTTAAGGAGCTGTTGCTGATACTCCTCCTTCATTCGAGCCTTAAATTGAGTAAGGTTGACACCCTCGGACTGTTGAAGTAAAAGGCCCAGGCGCTCCTCTCCACCATATTGCTGGGTGACCCTGGCGATATGATGGCTGACACTGGATTCTACTTCTTTGTCTGTGATAATAATAGTTGTGTCCCGCCTGGCAATAGCCAGCATTATCTTCTCATCGATAAGCTTCTGAAGTATTTTATGCCGGCGTTCTTCCTGGGAATATGTATTAAAGGGAGGCTGGTTTTTAAATACCTCTTCTATCTTCTCCAAATCTGATTGCAGTATTATTTCATCATCAACAGTGGCAATAATGCGGTCAAACACCACAGAACCCAGTGCAAAGGGCAGAAAAAGAAATAAAAAAATAATTGACAGGTTTTTCATATACTTATTCTCCAGGTGCCTGTTCCGGAGGCTCTTCGGGAAGAGGTTCAGGTTCTACTTTTAATGTGTCTAACCCTGGAACCAGGCTGATATCATAGCTGTAAAACATACCGTCTTTCAGCTCTTTAATTTTTTGATCTAATTGCTTTTTAGACCAGACATTTACCAGAATATTGGCAATTTCCTCGCGTACATCATCAATGTCTTTTAAGGAGCCGGCAGCCTTTTTATCCACAACACGCAAAATATTGTATACATCATTACACTTAAGAGGCCTGGAGATGCCCCCGATACGAATAGAAAAAGCCTCAGAGGCAATACAGGCATCTATTTCATCAAATTTCTTAAAGCTGAGATCCTGCAGGGAAACGGGCTTAAGCCCCAGGGAAACCTGATTTAGTATGGAAATAAAATTATTAGCATTAACCAGTTCGCGAACCTCCCAGGCTTTTTTGAGGCTTTTTAAACTTATAGTAGCAAACTTGATTTCCGGCTCCTGCCTTAGGAACTCAGCCTGATGCACATCGTAATACTGCTGAATGGCGGGCTCATCGGGAGTATAGGTAATACCCATACTGTGCCGGGCCAGGTACTCTTCCACAATGATTTTTTTGGTTTGCTCACTGATGAGCCTGATAATAGCGGGGTTCTCATTCAACTTAATGGACAAGGCCTCCTGATAGAGGATTTCCTGATCTATCCAGCGTTTGACATAGTCCAGGTATTGGTCTTTGCTTACAAGGTGTTCGTACTCTTTGGGGAAATTTCCTCTAAGTTGCTCCAGAGTAAGGGCGGCTGAACCAACCTGTGCTACTATTTTAGCCTTGACAGGCTGTGGTTTGCAGCCCGTAAACAGCCAGAGCAGAACAGCCATGACAAAAAAGCGGATACTGAATGAAATATAACTATGCATAATAAAGCCTTATATACCGGTTGATTTATTAAGGCCTATGAATATAGTAAAGCCCCGGCCGAGAAGGCGAATTAGCCGATAATAAAGAACGCGAAGTTAGTTGCTGTTCAGGATTGGCGTATTCAGCCTGCTGTGGCACTGCGAACCCTTTGAAAGCGCAGTCGGCGTCTTAAAATGCAGTCAGCAGCGGTGGCCAGCATCAGGCCTCCTCTTTCTCCCTGCCTGCCAGACTTAATAACTCCGCCAGTGCGGCCCTCATCTGCTCATCATGGCTCTTACCGGGCAAATCTACAATTATTTGTAAAGGAGTCTCATTTATAAACCTTACGGGAGACTTAAAACGTGGAACAAGCTCAGAGAGTGCTTCAGCATCAGGCTGAAATTTTTCAGCAAATTTTAATGCCAGTAGCCCATTGTGCAATTTTATCTTCTGGAAGCCCAGTTTTTGCGCCAATATGCGCATGGTCATAGTGTTAAGCAGCATAGCGGTAGGCGCCGGTATCGGACCAAAACGGTCTTTTAATTCTTCTTCAAGACCCTCCACCCCTTCCACGCTTTCGCAACGGGAGATCTTCTGATAAAGAGAAATACGCTGAAGGCCATCCTGCACATATTCTTCAGGTATATAAGCGTTTTCTTCCAATTCTATTTCTGGATCTAATTCTGGTATTACACTTTTACCCTGCAGCTCTTTTACGGCTTCTTTTAAAATACCGCAATAGGTATCATAGCCCACTGCAGTAATATGACCACTTTGCTCCATACCCAGTATATTGCCGGCTCCGCGTATTTCCAGATCTCTCATGGCCAGCTGATACCCACTGCCCAGCTCGGTGAATTTCTGTAAAGAGTACAGACGCTTTTTAGCTTCATCGGTAAATTTTTGTTTTTCAGGAGCAATTAAAAGACAATGGGCCTGAGTAGAGGAGCGGCCCACACGACCCCGCATCTGGAAAAGCTGAGACATACCAAAGTGATGGGCCTTATTTATAACTATGGTATTGGCATTGGGAATATCTATACCTGATTCTATAATGGAGGTAGATACCAGAACATCATACTGCCTGTGTACAAAGGCCAGCATTACATGCTCCAGGTCCTTTTCATTCATTTGACCGTGAGCCATGCCCACACGGGCATGAGGCACCAGTTTTTCTACATTTTCTGTAACTTCGGCTAAATCCATTACCCGGTTATGTACAAAGAAGCACTGCCCGCCACGGTCCAGTTCGCGTTCAATGGCCTCACGAATAATGCCCTTATCATATTGGATAACGCGCGTATCAATGGGCAGACGGTTGCGCGGAGGCGTTAATATAACAGAGAAATCCCTGGCACCTACCATGGACATATGCATGGAGCGCGGAATTGGGGTTGCGCTCATGGAGATGACGTCTACCTGGGTACGCATCTCTTTGAGGCGTTCCTTCTGGCCCACCCCAAACTTCTGCTCTTCATCCACCATTACAATACCCAGGTCTTTGAATTTGACATCTTTTGAAAGTATCCGATGAGTGCCTATCAGTATGTCTATTTTACCCTCGCTCACAGCCTTAAGGGTTTCCCTCTGCTCCCTGGAGCTTTTAAAGCGGTTGACATAATCAATGGTCACAGGCCAGCTTGAGAACCTCTCCTGAAAACTGGCAAAGTGCTGAGATACCAGCACGGTGGTCGGAGCCAGCACAGCGACCTGTTTTTTATCCAGTACGGCCTTAAAGGCCGCCCGCATAGCCACTTCGGTTTTACCAAACCCCACATCTCCGCACACTAGACGATCCATGGGCCGGTCCTTCTCCATATCAGCTTTAACATCCCGTGCTGCAGTCTCCTGATCGGGAGTAGGCGTATATATGAAACTGTCTTCAAACTCCCTCTGAAGATGGCTGTCGGGGCTGAAAGAAAAGCCGCGGATTGCCGAACGTCTGGCATAAAGCTCGATAAGCTCACGGGCCAATTTTACAATAGAACGTTTGGTCTTAGCCTTAAGCTGCTCCCACTCTTTGCCGCCAAGTTTGGAAAGAAGGGGGGATGCCCCCTCCTTAGATGAGTATTTCTGGATTTTCTTAAGGTCCGCCACCGGTATCGTGAGCCTGGCATTACCCCGATACTGCAGTAAAATGCAATCGACAGAATAACCCTCTACCTTCAGACGTTTAATACCGATATATCTGGCAATGCCATACTCCTGGTGGACAATAAGGTCACCCCTGTTAAGGGCCTCAAAATTGGGTATTGGCACACCCCCGCCCCGGAACTTTTTAGAACCAGTAGTCCGCGTAAACCTATGAAATATCTGATGATCTGTAAAAACAGCAACCTTATCGGAATTGGATACAAAACCTGAAAACAAGGCACCCACAAGTACCTCATCTACGGGCAAATCCCCTGTAAGGTTCTTAAGCCTTTCGGCCTGGCCATGATTGGGTGAAAGCAGGTAGATGCTGTAATCTTTTTGTTTAAGCTCCTCCAGAACATTCTGAACAGAATTAAGACTGCCCCCGCCTTGAACCTGGGGTACTATGTCGTAGTTACTGAAACCAGGTGCCTCCAATGCCACATTATCTGAAATAATGACAGCAAACTTGTTAATGAGCCTGTCAAATTCATCTTGCGTGAAATAAAGTGACGAGGGTGCGCATACCAGGCGCTCCTTTTGTACAGCCTGGTGATAGCCGGCTTCCACCTGCTCCTGAAGAGACTGGTATTTTTTGTCCCATGCCCCCTGCTTGATTTGAAGTATCAGAGGGGGTTTCTGAAAATAATCCAGAAGAGAACGATCGTTACCGGTAAAAAGTGGTTTTTGCCAAATAAGGCCGGTACGGTCGCGGCGTACAGTAAGCGTGTGCAGCTCTGACTCAAACAGGCTTTCATCGTCAAGCGCTTCAGCCTGAGACAGAAGACCGTCTTCCAGTTCTTTTTGAGAAAAGCAGCATTCATCAAGGGGGAATATCTCTATTTTGTCCAGCTGCTTTTGTGAGCGTTGAGAAAATATATCGAATTCTCGTATGGACTCAATTTCGTCCCCCCAGAGCTCCAGGCGCAGGGGGTTATCCACCATATAAGGATAAATGTCCAGAATGCCGCCGCGGATGGAAAAGTGTCCTATTTCCTCCACCATGCTTTCTTCCTGGTAACCCAGGTGAAGGAGGGTGTCCCTCATATCTTCTAAATCTATTTCCTGGCCCTTCCCCAGCTCTACTATCTCCCGTTTAATAAACTGAGGGCTGGAAAGTTTTTGAAAAAATGCCGCCAGAGAAGTGATGTAAATGCCACGGGTACCTTTGAGCAAACGGTCATAACACTGGAACCGCTGCTCCAAAATACGCCCAAAAGGCAGCCGCCATTCATACGGTTTAAGATCTAAAGAGGGATAGTGCCAGACTTCGCCCTCCCCCAGCCAGCTTTCCAGGTCTTCACAAAGAATTTCGGCAGTTTTGGTATCCGGTACAATGACCAATAGGGGACGGCTTTGAGCTGAATCCTCAAAATAACGGGCTGCCAGAAAGGCCGACAGAGAGGACTCAGCCAGACCCGAAACCCGGACCGGATTGCCAGCCACGGGATGTGGAGACAAGAAACTGCCGAAAACACCATCTTTTAGAAGACCAGATAAAGTGCGCATAGTGTGCGCAGGTGTATGCAGTGAAGATGTAGACATAAAAGTACGAAATGTAATATAAAGCCGCCCGCTAAAGAGCACAGGCCGCCCTGAGCTGAATTCAGGGGGAAATAAAAAAAGGTCAGGCATAAATGCCTGACCTTCTTGAGCCAGGAAGGGCTCGAACCTTCGACCCACGCCTTAAAAGGGCGTTGCTCTACCAACTGAGCTACTAGCCCGGAAAACAAACATCTGCTAAAAGCAGACCTTTATCTGGATGGAAAAGTAATTGCGTGATGTTTTGGTTTCAAGGAAATTACCCAAATATCTACCCGATTTACGGCCATTCTCAGCCTGCCATTGTCCCGGACAGGCTTAATGAGTAATTTATTGAGGTGATTGCACTGCAAACTGACTGCTCATGCTGAGCCCCACGGATTTATTCCCTTTTTATATATCATAATGACCTGTCATAAACCTGAAACATTCTACCCTGAGCAAAGCCGGATAAAAAGTTTGCGGTTTTTTATGAAAATCAGCAGTATTTATAAGTCTGCCACCCCCTGTATGGCGGTTTTCATAGCCTTGTGGTCATTTTCATTTACCCCTGCTCAGGAGGGTGTCCACAGCCTGGCGGGCACAGAGGAGTTTTCCTTTCTCAGCCAGGCAACTAATTCTCAGGCAGCGGGTACAGCCCAGGCTTATACCGCTCATGCCCGGGGCATAGACGCTATCGGCATCAACCCCGGTGCCCTGGCTTATACACAAAACCAGGCAGAATTTTCCGGCAGCTACAGGCTTAATTTATTAAACGTTCACTCTGGTAATTTCGCTTTTGCCCATAACCTCCCCCACCGCCTTCAGGCTGCCGGCTCATTTAGTTTTATCCAGCATGGTGCCATCCCACATACAGACGTTAACGGTAATAGCCTGGGGGAGGATATCAAACCAGTATCAGCAGTGCCCGCCCTTACCATGGCCTGGTCATCTGGCAATAAAATTCACGCGGGGGTCACGGCCAAGCTGCCGGCGGAATTTCTGGGATATTTTTCAGGTTCCCAGTGGGGTCTGGGCTGGGGCCTGGATGCGGGGCTTCTAATTGTCCCCAACACCAAACAGTTTAAAATAGGGTTAAGCATGCTTAATCTGGGGCGCAAGCTCCAAAGCCAGGTACCCGGCGGGCAAACCGGCGGCCTGTTACCCCTCACCTGGAACATGGGCCTTATGTACCATCCCCTCTCTCTACGGCGCACAACCGTACTCGCAGACATTAACATACCCCATCACAATCACCCTTTTCTTAACGCAGGAGCCGAATACAGGCTCTCTAATTATGTGACCCTGCGCGGGGGGGGGCGTCTTAGTATTGACGAATACCGCTACTTTATCAACAAGCATCTTTTTGGCGAAGATGTTGAAAACACCCCGGGGGCGAGTTTTTTAAAGGCCGCTGCCGGGGCCACATTTTTATTTGCGCCCTACGAAATGGACGTGGCCGCACAATATCACAAGTACCAGCATATAGTGACTATGGTCACTATTAAATACCGAATTTAATGATACAGCCCCCAAAACTGGGTATAGTGCTGGTGGAGTACAACGCTCCGGATAAAACCAATGCCTGCATAGCGTCCCTGCTTAATGGCACCTTTCAGGATTTCGCCATATATATTATAGACAACAGTACGACATGTAACACCCGCAGTCAGGAAGCGCTCACGGCTAAGTTTGGGGGTCCAAAATCCGGTGGTGTCTCCATTACCTATCACCGCAACAATGACAATGCGGGCTTTGCGGCCGCCTGCAACCAGGGCATTAAAATGTCCCGGGAAGCGGGAGCCACCCACACCATGCTTTTAAACTATGACACGGTGGTGGATGTTCCTTTTCTGGAAACCATGATAAAAAGGGCCGACAGTCTAGACGATTTCGGAATTCTGGGGGCCAAAATTCGCTACAAAGAACCGTGTCTTTCCGGTAAGCCTGCATGACCTGAATTTTCGATTGACTTAAAATTGGCTGTCAACGGGAGATGTCCCCCGTTAAACAGGAAGATAGCCAATGAGTAAGAAGACGAACAATGATGATATCGCCCGTGCGCAAAAAATGACGCCAGAACAACGACTAAGCTTTCACCAGGCACAGAGTAAACCTTGGATGGACAAACTCCACCAATGGTGCCGTGAGCAGTTAGAAGACCATAACCCGACTTCGATATTTTTTACTTTTACTCTTTTAATTCCAAAAAAAGTACCAACCCCGTATTCCTGATGCACAATAAAGTCACCCCGGTTTAGGGCCTCAAAATTTGAAATGGATACACCGCCCCGGTATTTTCTGGGCATATGGCTTCGGCTGAATCGATTAAAAATTTGATGGTCGGTGAGTAGAGCGGTTTTATCGTCATGGGAAATAAACCCTGACGAGAGCCTTCCTATAAGCACGCCGTGAACCGGGAGGTCGCTTGTCAGATGTTTTAATCTTTCCGCCTGTCCCTGGTTAGGGGATAAAAGATAAATGTGGAAATCTTTTTCATTCAGTTCATCCAGAACTGTCTGCATGGAGTTTAAGTTGCCGCCGCCCGCGATTTGCTCAGTTATATTATAAGTATGGTAGCCGGGAGAGGTGACGCTTAGTTTTCCAATATTTATCACTTCACATGATTCCAGTTTGGAATTCATCGATTCATTGGAAAAAAAAAGGTCATCAGGTTCGGCAACAATAAGCTCTTTTCCAAGAGCCTCTTCATATCCCTGTTCCCATTCCGTTATTATCTTATTGATGCTCTGAGGGGTGTTGTCCTTATCATCAATAAATACAAAGGGAGGTTTGTGGAAAAAATCCAAAAGGGTTTCGCCATTCATATGGCCTTAAATCCAGACCGGGGAAGTAAAAAACATGTCCATTGCCCAGCCAGGATTCCAAATCTTCTGTTAATATTTCCGCACTTTTTGCATTTCTCATCACAATTAACATTGAACGGCAATCTTTTTCCAGCTCATGAAACTTTGTGGCTGCCAATGCGGAAAGAGAGGCTCCTTCTAATCCGGAAACATATATGGATTTTCCGATACCGGGATTAAAAGAGGTAAAACTGCTGAATATTTGTTCCTCAATCAGAGAAGAGAGGGTTTTCATAATGCTTACCGATTGACTGAATTGTATTAGATATATAAAAAATAGGTGACGTTTATGCTACCTTGAGGGGTTGTATATTGTTGTGAATAAAAATTTGGGAGGAGAAATAAAACCTGCGCTAGGAAGGATTTGAACCTTCGACCCACGCCTTAAAAGGGCGTTGCTCTACCAACTGAGCTACTAGCCCAATTTTTTTGAAAAAGATAATTGACGATTGAAATTGCCTCAAGTGTACTCTTTGGCAGAATGACAGAATTAGCTTGCCCTTACAGATGCGGTTTGTCTTATATCTTGTGAATGAGTAATTTACTGCATATTATCACAATATTGGAAATATTTCCTTTGTTAATTTTTTTTAGAGTCATTTCAGTCATCCCATTATCCTGCTGGAAAACCGGAGTTTTAATTTATTTTTGTTTTTATCCTGCATTTTGTGATAATGTGCATGAACGTGCCGGAACAGAAGAATTTCCCTTTCTTGCTTTGCCTGCATATGCGCGTCCAGCCGGTCTGGCCGGTGCATACACCACTCTGGCAGAGGGGATTGACGCTCTGGGATCTAATCCGGCCGGTTTGGCTGCACCCCAGATAATCTACCGCGCGTCTTTCGGGCTGAAAAAAAATATTTTAGAAACACACAGCGGTGAATTCAGTTACCCATATCATGGTCCGGAAGATATCTGGTATGCCGCATCAGTCAATTATACCAACTTTGGACTGATTCAAACCCGGTCAATGGATAATGCAGCAGAAAAAGAAGTAATGCCCGGCAATCATACGCTGACTATCAGCGCTGCCAGGCAATTTTTCGGCAGAGTTCGATCAGGGGTTACTTTTAAGCTCCCCACGGAATATCTTGGAGGTTTTGAAGGATCAAAATGGGCATTGGGGTGGACATTTGATGCCGGCATCCAATATCAGCCCAATGTTAAACAATTCACATTTGCTGCCGCTGTGTTAAATGCAGGAAGGCAGGAAGTTGCTCATGTAGATAAAGGTGAAACAGGCGCTTTGCTTCCTCTGGAATTTAAGGGAGGGATGGTATATCATTTTTTAAGCATCAGGGCCAGTGCCGCTTTGGATATTTGTACGCCCTACCATAATCACCCGTACTCTGCTGTTGGACTGGAATATTCTGCCGCAAGATTTTTAACCTTGAGAGCTGGAACACGCATAAATGTTCCGGAAATGAATTCCTATTTCAGGGAATTTGCGCTCGGGAGAGATGTAGAGAATGTAACAGGTAAAAACGCAACCAGGCTGGGAGCATGATTTTCTGTGGTTCACGGGACATTTGTTCTGGAATATGCCGCCCAATATTGGCAGCTGCTGGGATTTATACATTGGGTTACATTCAAGTGGAAGGTTTGAAGAAAATTTTTCTACCTGGAATTATATGCAAAAAAAGATAGGAATAAACATGATTTCAATTCCTGAACAAAAAGCAGGTGTTGGTTTTTTAGCTGTTAATTTAGTGAAAAGCCTTATACGTGAACGTTCGGATCGGAAATTCATAATTTTTAACGCTAAGGGCAGATACTTTCCAGAACTTCAATCTGATAATACACAGCAAATTAAAATTGCACCGGAGGGTATTGTTAGAAGGCTAATTTGGGAACAGATAACATTTCCGGGTATATTAAAAAAAGAAAATATTGAAACACTGTTAAATCCGCATTACACGGCGTCTTTGTTTACCAGTAAACACGTAAAACAAATTACCATAATACATGATTTAACCTATCAGAAATTCCCTTTACACAGAGAAATATGGAAAAGTATCTATTTCTCAATTTTCATCCCTCTCTCTCTCTGGAAAAGTCAAAATATTATTGCTAATTCTCATTACACAAAAAATGAAATACTTAAAACATACCCGCTCACCAATTCAAATAAAATAAAAGTAATGCATCTGGGCCCGGGAAATAAAGTATCCATAAAAAATACAAGAGAAGAAGAATCACAAGTGCTGAAAAAATATACTTTAGAAAAACAAAATTATTTTCTTTTTGTAAGTGTAGTTGAACCGACAAAAAATTTATTGACAAACCTGCAGGCCTTTAAGCATGTTTTGATAGTGTATCCAGAGTTAAAATTTGTGGTTATTGGGAAGATAGGCTGGAGGAACAATAAAAATAAATATTATCAAAAAATAAGTAAATTTATTATGAACAATAATCTAAAACAGAGTGTGATTTTTACCGGATACCTGGAAAATAATGATTTTGGTGTGTTGTTCTCAAATACGCGCTGTCTGGTATATACATCTCTCAATGAGGGTTTTGGGATGCCCTTACTTGAAGCAATGGCCTATAATGTACCGATTATCACATCGGATATCAGCTGTATGCCGGAAGTCGTTGGAGATGCCGCTATAAAGGTGAACCCTTATTCAGCACATGAAATCACCCAAGCCATGATTACTATGGTGGAAAATAATGACACTCGAACACGACTGATTGAGGCCGGGGAAAAACAATTGAATAAATATTCCTGGCAAAAAAGTGCAGAACTGATTGCGGACTTATTTTAAATATCATGGAACCCTTTTTGATTTCTCTTGCTGTAACTACCTATAACGGTGAAACATATTTACAGGAACTGCTCGATAGTTTATCCAGCCAGGAAATAGAAAACATGGAAATACTAGTCTGTGATGACTGTTCGACTGATGGGAGCTGGGATATATTAAAAAAGCATGCAGAAAAAGATAAACGGTTCCGTATATACCGCAATGAAGGTAATCTGGGTTTTGTAAAGAATTTTGAAAAAGTCTTATCCCTTTGCACGGGTGACTTTATTGCTTTAGCGGATCAGGATGACATCTGGAAAGAAAATAAAATCAAAACCTTGATAGATAGAATGGGAGATAGGGCTCTAATACATAGTGATGCTGATGTGATTGATGAAACGGGAAATGTTATTTCAGCATCCTGGACAGATGCCCTGTATAAATCAGAATCTCCTGATATGCAGGCGCGCCTGCTTATGTACAATAATCTCACTGGATGTACTTGTTTGATTAATTCAAAAATTAAGGAAAAGATGCTGCCGTTTCCGGAAGGTATTCCCTACCATGATTGGTGGATGGGTTTGATATCCATGAGAAATGGCGGAATAAAATACATACCGGATGTCCTCATGTCCTATAGAATTCATAAAAATAATGTCATAGGAAAAAATCAGGGCAGGAAAACAGATCCGGCAGGTGACTGGCGCGCTTCACATCAATTTTATAAAGCAATAGCCGGAGAATCTGTACGTTTAAAATTGACAGAAGATGAAATTCGTTTATGCTCAGATTTAGAAAAATTTTATGCATCTCGACTTTCCGGGTGGTTTAGCATAAAAGCCTTTTGCCTGCGGTTGAAATATTTTTCCTTATTACAGAAGGATGCATCACCGGTCGCGCGTATTTTGCTGCTGGTTAAGTCCGTTTTTGGAATAAAAAGTTATCAGGTATTAAAAAAGAAATAAAGATGCGCTATATATCATTTTATCTGCCTCAGTTTCATCCCATTAAAGAAAATGATTTATGGTGGGGGGAGGGGTTTACGGAATGGCGGAACGTGGTTAAAGCAAAACCCCGTTTTGCAAATCATAATCAGCCCCATACTCCCGCGGATCTTGGATTTTATGATTTGCGCTCACCGGAGATCCGCCAGCGTCAAATTTCCCTGGCAAATACCTATGGTGTCGATGCTTTTTGTTATTACCATTATTGGTTCAACGGGAAAAGGCTGTTACATGAGCCGCTTGATGATTTTTTATCCAATAAAAATTATAATCACTCTTTTTGTCTGTGTTGGGCCAATGAGAACTGGACCCGTGCCTGGGATGGTGCAGAAAGAGAAATATTAATTGCTCAGGACTACACTGATGACGATTGGAAACAGCATATAGAATGGCTGGGTGAAGTATTTTGCGACTCCAGATACATGCGAATTAATGATAAGCCGTTATTCCTGATTTATCGAACGGGACTGATACCGGATCTGCGTGAGAAAATTTCAGTATGGCGGGATATATATAAGAAGAAATATAACGGGGATCTGTATCTTTGTTCCGTAAACTCGAATTTTAATCAGATCAGTGAAGATGACTTGATAAAAACCGGATTTGATGCGGTGGTTGATTTTCAGCCGTCAGAAAAGTGTTATCCCCCTAAACATATTCTAAAAAGGCTGGTGAGACGCACCAAAGAAAAGATAAATAATGTGTTGAGGAATCTTGGGGTTAATGAACGAATATGTTTTGATGCATCCAATAGGATTTCCTATGGTGAGGTAATGAAAAATGCTGTGGAGATGAAACAACCGGACCAGTATAAACAATTCCCATGCGTTATGCCATCCTGGGATAACAGCGCGAGGAGAAGTTCTCCTACCATCATCCAAAACAATAATGCGGTACTCTATGGTAAATGGCTGGCCTCTGCCCATGAAAAGGCCTTGATGTATCCTGAAGAGGAACAGCTTGTATTTATCAATGCATGGAATGAATGGGCTGAGGGATGTCATTTAGAACCGGATCAGTGTAACGGTTTGAAATTTTTGGAAAAAACTCTTGAAATAAAGAAATCTTATGAATGAGTCCCGCATACCGGAAACATACATCCTCTTATTGAATTACAATGGCTGGAAAGATACCCTTATTTGTCTGGACAGTCTTTCGAAATTAACAGCAAGAGATTTTTCTGTAATTGTTATTGATAATGCATCAAGTGATGACTCCAGGCAAAAAATTCCGGAATGGATTTCCCAGCATGGGAGAGAAAAATTTTTGCTGCAACCGGTTTGGATTGAAAATAACCACAATTGGGGTTTTGCCGGGGGATTAAACGCCGGTGTTGATTATATAAAGGATAAACAAGGCTGGAAGTATGTATGGATGCTGAATAATGATACAACCGCTGATGAGGGATCTCTCACCGCCTTAATATATACAACAGTCAAAGAACAATTAGGCATTTGCGGATCTACATTACTGCTTTCCGAGTCACGACAAATTCAAGCTTTGGGCGGATCTATTAACAAAAAGTTTGGTACAACACGTTTTATACGCAATGAAAAAGATCTGCATGCTTTGAGTTACGTAGTAGGTGCTTCCTTTTTTTTAACTAGAGAATGTTTGGAAACGGTCGGGAAATTACCGGAAGAATATTTTCTTTACTATGAAGAGGTTGATTATTGCTTTCGTGCTAAACAGCTTGGTTTTAAACTTGGGTGTTCCTTGGATTCAGTGGTGCATCATGCACTGGGTGCGGCAACAGGCAGCAGTCTGGATCACCGGAAAGTAAGTTTTTTTTCTGATTGTCTGATTGTAAGAAATAGAATTTTATTTGCACACAAGTATCTCGGGTCATGGACATGGATCTATTTGGGACTGATGATTTCCTGTGTAAACAGATTCCGCCGTGGTCAATTTTCGCGAGTGTGGTGTATTTTAAAAATTACTTTCAGCAGGAAAGCTTTTTCATTATATATCAATAAAAAAATTTAGGTGCCCGCTTTTTTTGATACAAAGATTTCCAGATAATAACCGGAAAGTCCATAATGTAAATCGTATTCATCTTCGATTTCGGTGTTCATACCAGTAGTTTCCTTAATATAATCGAGAATATCAAAACCCCAATGTATGGTGACCGGGCAGCCTTTCGGATCAACAGGATTTGCATGAAACTCCGGAGTTTTTATGAATGTTACCCCTTTATCATGATTTTTTTCCGCCCAGACAGCTGTTTTATGGTGACGATTGATTATGGGAACAGAAAAAATATGTGCGCCCCCCGGTTTTAACGTGCGGCAGATCTCCTTTAAGGCATTATTTGGATTGAATACATGTTCAAGAACATCTTGAGTGATGACCAAATCAAAGGACTGGTCGCTGAATGTCTGATGCTCTAAATTCTGGTTCATAAAACCATTCACGCTTTCGCCGAGAGGTTTATCCGGATGAAACTGAGATGCGATGTATTTTTTACACCCCGTCCGCAAGGTCAGACTTGCGCCTGAATTGTTCGGGGATGATTCGTGAATGGAGAG
>CAZRWX010000013.1:0-34850 GCA_964603925.1 uncultured Bifidobacteriales bacterium
CCGTAGGTTCAAAGTGAATACCTAAAACAGCAGCCGAAGCAAGTATAAGAGCCCAAAAAGCCTTATAATACCATTTTTTTTGCAGCATTCTAAAATAATTCATACAATCTATTAATTAAATTTCACCCAAAAATAATTATATCTGAAAGTACAAATGGAAAAGACTTTGTAAATTGTAAACGTCCGCCTAAAGCTACTGGCAATTACGTGAGCTGATAAATAATCCGGTTATTTAATAATTTTGGAGACAACATGAAAATCAGCACATCATCCTTTTGCGTGATGCTTATTCATGCTCTTTTTCTTTCCGCTACCGGTCAAACCTATGACCAATTTAAACAGCAAATGGCTGAAGAAGAGGAAAATTTTAATAGTTCCAAACCCGGGAGATTAATGAGTTTACACGTAAATGGAATGAAGACTTTGTAATTTGTATTATTACAACCTGTAATAATAAGAGGCGGACCTTAATTGTTTTAACTACCAACATAAATATGTTTAATTTGATTAAAACCGGCATGAATGATTATTTATGTATACCCTAATCTGCCGAATTTTCCATAATCTGCATTCATGGCCACGTACTGTATTTCTTGGGGCAGTTCTGGTTACAGTAGCAAGTTTTTTCTATGCCCGTAAACTTGAATTTCATTCTGATTTAACACAAGTACTACCGACGGATTTTAAGAGTGTTCAAGTACTTAAAGAGCTGGAAAATAAATTCGGCGGTCTTGGTAAACTCAGTTTAATTGTCAGCTCAGCCAACCCCCAAAGCAATAAAAAGGCCATAAACTACATAGCTGCGGCGCTTAAAAGTCATCCTGATATCAACTTCCTGGATTACAAACGGGAGGCAGAATTTTTTAAAGAGCACAAACTGTTATACATAAACATTCAGGACTTACAAGAGATAGAAAAGCGCATTGAAACAGGGTTGTGGGCAAAAAAAAAGAAATATAATCCATTGCTGGTCAACCTTCTAAATGACGATGAGATTGTAGAAACAGAACGAGAAAATCTTACTTTTAACGATCTGGAGCGTAAATATTTTAAAGATATGCAGGAATACCGTGGGCTAAGAGGTGATTCAGCCCTTATCCTGCATATATTTCCTTCCTTTGATATATCCCGCATAGAAAAGTGCCGTTCACTTTTAAAGGATGTAAAAAGCCTCACGAAGCAGGTACCCGGAACAAATCAATTGACTTTTAATTTTACAGGGGAGGTACTCACAAATATTCAGAACGAAGGGCGTTTCCTGGAGAAGATTATTGACTCTGGATGGTTGTCAATCATTTCTGTATTTCTATTGCTTTTGATCTTCTTTTTCCGTGTACCTCTGGGACCGATATTATTACTTATACCACTGGCCATGGGCATTATATGGACAATGGCTTTTGCTTATTTCTTTATCGGGTACCTTAGTATAATCACCCTTTCCCTTGGTATTATTCTTCTGGGATTGGGGCTGGATGCAGGGCTACACCTGCTTTCACGCTATAGCGAAGAAAAAAGAAAAAACCTCAGCGCCAGTGTAGCTTTTGAGGCTATTGTGCTGGAAACCGGGCCGGCCATCACTACTGGCGCTCTTACCAGTGCGGCAGCTTTTTTTGCCGTCACCGTAACTGAATTCAAGGGGTTTAGTGAATTCGGCCTTATAGCGGGGATTGGCATGCTTTGTACCCTCGTCTCTATACTCCTTGTATTCCCCTGCCTTCTAATTATCCTGTCACCTTATGGGTTAATACATGTTTTTGGCAAGCGTATATATGCTCATAATCAATTTACTCCTTCTCCATACAGGTGGTGGAAGCATCATATAATTCTTCTGCTGGCAGTCAGCGGCGCACTTTTATACCAGGGTATTCAAACCCGGTTTGAATATAACTTTCAACGGCTGGGATTCCCTAATCAAAATGCGGCAGCTGACAGCCTGATACAAAGGGCTGATGAGGCCATAGCTTCCCCTGCCGTGGTATTGGCCTCCAGCCAGAATCAGGCCACATATATCGCCGAATATATCAGGGACTATATTAAACATGACACCCTTACGCCCACTATTCATTCGGTAAAAGCCCTCACAGATCTTCTTCCGCGAGAGCAGGAGCAAAAACTCAAAATTATCAGTAATCTTAAGAAGCTGATAACTCCCGGAATAATGCAGGGAGCCAAAGGCTCCTATAAGGAGAATCTTGAAAAGCTAAGACAATCATGGGATGTAAAAAGATTAACCACAGCTAATCTGCCGGATAATTTCCGTAAGATGTTTACAGGCCGTGACTCTGCAACCGGACACTTTGTGTTTATTTTTCCGGCACTGGATATCAATAATGGCCTTAACTGCATACTTTTTGCAGAGGACACCAGAATTATAAAGCTCCATGACAGTATTTCCTACTACACATCGGGAATGCCCATTATCTATGCGGATCTTCTTGGACTTATGGTACCAGATACTATTAAGGCCGTAGGGGTAGCGCTTATTACTGTACTTGTATTAGTTTTCTTAAATACTAAAACCTTTAAAGGAACTCTGGTCATATTTGTGCCCCTTCTTTTAGGCCTCCTCTGGACTCTGGGAGCCATGAAGATTCTTGGACTGCGTCTCAATTACTTTAACCTGGTAGTCCTGCCTTCCATGATAGGAATTGGTATAGATAACAGTGTCCATTTGTACACACGTTACCAGGAAGAAGGTTTGGGCTCACTAAAATTTGTTATGCGCCGCACGGGCCTTCTTATAGCCCTCACATCTTTTACCAGTATCGCAGGTTTTTTCGGCCTGATATTTTCCGGTCACAGAGGGCTTTTTTCCATGGGTATTACAGCCGTTATCGGCATCAGCCTTACACTTATAGCATCTTATTTATTTGTGCCGGTCATTCTTGGTTATATTGATACTTGCCGCAGTTCAAAAAAGGAGCTTACCAACTCATGAAAACCCTTGCCAAACGCGCATTATGTCTTTCTCCCTCCAAGACCGCTGCTATTGATGCCATGGCCAAGCGTCTGCTTGCACAGGGCAAAGATATTGCCAATTTAAGCGCCGGTGAGCCCATAAACCCCACCCCGCAATCAGCAAAAGAAGCCGCGCACCTGTCAATAGACCAAAATCAGACAAAATATACTCCGGCTGCGGGTCTTGCTGAGCTTAGAGCTGCAATTTCCCACACCCTGAAAATCCGTCATAAACTAATCTATGATAATGACCATATTATTATTTCATCAGGGGCCAAACAAGCCATATATAATACCCTGACAGCATTAATAGACATTGGTGATGAGGTACTCATACCCAGCCCTTATTGGGTTACATATCCTGAACTTGTAAAATTACTGGGAGGAATACCCGTTATTGTCCCCTGCTCTCAAGATAACAATTTCAAAATATCTATTGAGGCTCTTAACACATGCCTGACCAGCCGGACCAAAGCCATTATACTTAATTCCCCCTGTAACCCTACCGGCTCCGTTTACACTCGCAGGGAGCTGGAGCCCATTGCCAGTTGGTTAGAGGAGCATGACATATACTGCCTATCAGATGAAATATATGAGAGCATTATTTATGATGGATGTTCGCATACCAGCATTGCGTCCATATCGCCAGGAGCAAAAGAAAGGACCATAATAATCAATGGTGTTTCCAAAGCCTATGCCATGACGGGCTGGCGTATTGGATACAGTGCCAGTTCGGGTCTGCTTGCCGGGGTAATCGGAGCCATACAAAGTCAGATAACCCTTCATCCCTCAAATATCAGCCAGTTTGCGGCACTTGGAGCCATTAAGTCCCAGGCAGTTGTTTGTGAAGGAATGATTGAGGATCTTACAAATAAAAAGCTATTGGTCACTGAATATCTCAGCCATATACCTCAGATAACCTTTAACCTTCCCCAAGGCGCTTTCTACTTTTTTATCAA
Organism: uncultured Bifidobacteriales bacterium; assembly: GCA_964603925.1. GTDB lineage: Bacteria > Fibrobacterota > Fibrobacteria > UBA11236 > JADFYW01 > CAZRWX01. The sequence continues at coordinate 3,918 of CAZRWX010000013.1, forward strand.
TATCACTAAATGTCTGGCTGCCCAGGGTGCCAATACTCACAATATTATTACTTCCGAAGATTTGTGCCAGTTTCTGCTGTCCGAATACCAGGTGGCTCTTGTTCCCGGTTCGGCATTTGGAGCTGAAGACTACATTCGCATATCTTTTACGGCTGCTGATGATGTATTACAAAAAGGTCTGGAAAGATTAAGCAAAGGCTTAATCAGTCTGTTTTAATAACACAATAACCTTATTAGACTTGTGACAAAGTGTCCAGATGAAAAATTTCTGGCATAGGTTCCTCCAAAACTTTATATTCCTGTCATATTATGACATTATTCGGAGAAAAAACAGCGAAGAAAAGAACAAAGAAGTCCGGTCATTCCAGTCTTCGTGTTCCTTCTAATTTCGGCATATACCATATACAGCAGCATTTAGGCCATGGTGGTATGGGTGATGTTTACAAAGCCAGTCACACCGGCCTCAACAGGACAGTGGCACTTAAGGTACTTCCAATCACATTATCTACACCAGAATTTCTGGATCGCTTTGATTCAGAAGCTTACGCAATTTCCAGGTTACAGCACCAGAACATTGTTACCATCTACGATTATGGCGAAAACGACAATCGCAAATTTATCGCCATGCAATTTATTGAAGGCCTAACACTGGCAGACCTCATTCAAAAGGAAAAAAGGATGAGCTATGAAAAAATCATTAACTACAGCAAACAGATATGCCGAGGCCTGAAGTATGCCCATCACCGGGACATTATACACCGGGACATTAAATCCGGCAATATTATGATAGATAAAAATCATGATAAAGCCTTCATATCAGATTTCGGTATTGCCACTATACCCGGTTCAACACGTATTACCACTACTGGTATGGCCATGGGCACGCCAGAATACATGGCACCGGAGCAGTGTGAGGGCCGACCCCTTGATCAACAATGCGACATCTATAGTTTTGGCATAGTACTTTTTGAAATGGTCACAGGTAAACCGCCATTTTTAGCCGAGAGTCCCCTGGCGGTGGCTTACAAACAGGTTCATGACTCTCCCCCACTCCTGTCAAAATTAAGAAGTGATATACCTCCACGGCTTGAGCTTATTATAGCCAAATGCCTGAAAAAACCCCAGAACGAGAGATATAAAAGCACTGATGAACTGTTGGAAGATATGGATTCAGTTGAGTTCTCCACAAAAGGTTCTCATTCATCAAAGTGCCTGATTATTGACAGTGACAATCAGGAGTGTCAGCGTATTACAGACCGTAGAAACACCGACAGGCGATATACTACTACAGCTAAGAACGCTATTAATAAATATAGGTATCTGATACTTGCCCTGTTTTTAGCATGCGGAGCAGCGTTAGCCGTGCATTATATGTCCAAGTGGAGTACAGTTACCTCCTTGTCCTGGGTAGGGCATTCTAATTTATATTTCCGGTCATCAGACCCAAATTTTTCCACGGGAAGCCTTGATGATGATGATTTAACCACCCACTGGAGACCTTTTGTCTCCAGATCCGGGACCATACACAATCTTCGGGCTCTGCAAATCTCTTTTACGCGTCCTTATTTAGTAACTGGTATTGCATTACAAACACTTAAGTCAGAGACGCCTGGTATAAAAAATCCGCTATATCCCGTGACCGTACATATTTATAATGGCGATATTCTTATTTCATCATTTTCTATCAATAAACTCCATGCTATCCATTATCAAAACATACAGCCGGTTGTATTATCTTTCCTAAAGGTTGTATTTGAGCCTGAAATTACCGCAGATCAAGCTGTCAACGATCAAATATATAACTTTGCTCTTAGCGAACTGAAGCTACTGGGTTTGCCCTATATAAATTAAGGGTCTTAAGTTTCTGTGTAAAAGAGTTCTACCATTGAATACCAGATTAACAGGCAATATGGGAGAAGATGAGGCTTGCGCTTATCTGGAAACCCAATCTTATAAAATTCTGGAACGTAATTTTCGCACACGCAAAGGGGAGCTTGATATTGTCGCTCTCTCACCTCAAAATACCCTTTGCTTCATAGAGGTGAAATCGGATATATCTGGCACTGCTGGTTCCCCGGAAAGTTGGATAAAACCTGCAAAAATACGGCAGGTTCAGCGAATGGCTCAGTATTACTGCGCAATACGCCGGCCAGAGCAAACAAATATGAGATACGATGCTATTGGGGTTATTCTTAAAGGTCCTCATCCCCAAATCAGGCATATAGAAAATGCTTTTATTCCAGACTCTTCTCAATACCGATAAAAATTTGATATAATTAGGCTTGAGTGCAGTATTCTATTAATAAGATTACTATTACAGCCGTCATGTTTAAGGGGTTATACTTGTACACTGTATTTTATCGAATTAACATCAAACATTTATGAAAAACTTCCGCATTCACCCACTGACGCCTGAAAAAAGGTTTATAGCAGAAATTTCACGTCTTATAACATGCGATGCTATTATGATCTGCCCAACCGACTCAGGTTACTCCCTGGGTTGCAGCGCTCGGTCCAAAAAAGCAATAAAAAGACTGTACCAAATGATAAAGCCTTCTAAAAAGCACAATATGACCCTTATTCTACAGGATTTCAGCACAATTTCTGAGTTCGCCAAAATGGATAATCAGACATTTAAATTTATTAAACAGCGTGTACCCGGGCCTTACACCTTTATCCTGCCTGCTACCAATCAGGGCAGGAAGCTGCTGGAAGTTAAACGTCCCGAAATGGGAGTAAGATTCGCCAATCACTCTTTTTTAACATCTCTTTTTGAAACCTGCAGTCACCCGTTATTAACTACCAGTGCCAGGATTAATGACGATGATATTTTTACTGAACCAGATGAGATAGCAAAAACCTATCAAAGCCAGGTAGACCTGATTGTGGACTGCGGCCCTATACCACTGACGCCCACCACAATTTTCAGCCTGGTCACCGAACAACCGCTGGTATTACGCTATGGTGCAGGTGACTATACTATTTAGGCACCCGCTAAAGTTTACCCTGTACCCAGCTGGTTAATTCACGTACTGCGGCAATGGAAGCCTGAAAAGCAGCGGTCTCACCCTCATCCAACTCAATTTCCAGAACCTTTTCTACACCGCCCTGCCCCATAATAACAGGTACACCGGCATACAGGCCCTGAACATTATATTCACCATTAAGCATTGCGGCACAAGTAATAATGTTTTTCCGATCCTTTAGATAGGCCTCGGCCATTTTTACCGCGGACAAGGCCGGACTGTAAAAAGCAGACCCGGTTTTTAACAAACCTACAATCTCCCCACCAGATTTGGCTGTACGCTCGGCAAGGGCTTTTAATTTTTCCCTGCTGAGCAATTGAGTAACCGGAACCCCGCCAGCCGAAGCATAACGAATGAGAGGTACCATAGTGTCACCATGACCGCCCATGACCAGACACTGAACATCACCAGCAGCAATATTAAGTTCGCTGGCAATTAAGCTGGCAAAACGAGAAGAGTCCAGAACGCCAGCCATACCCACCACCTTTTCCGGGGAAAAACCCGTGACTTGCTGCATAGCAAAAACCATGGCATCCAGTGGGTTAGTGACTACGATTACAAAAGCCCCGGGAGCGCGTTGTTTTATTTCCTGACCTATACCCTTAATTATTTTAAAATTAACATCGAGAAGATCGTCCCTGCTCATACCTGGCTTACGCGGCAAACCAGCAGTAACAATTATAACATCAGCCCCCTCTATAGCCTTATAGCCGTTGGCTCCCTCTACCTTTGCCGAAGAAGACAATATGGCTGTACCATGGAGTATGTCCAGACTTTTGCCCTGGGGCACCCCCTCAACAATGTCTACTGTGGTTACATCACCAAGCTCTTTTTGAGCACACAGCAATGCCATGGTGCCACCTATTTGACCCGCGCCAATTAATACGATTTTTTTTCTGGACACTGCCTTCCTCCTGTATAGTGTTAATTTACCTGCAAAATTAATTTGTTAAAGCGATTACCGCCAGTATAGGAACCCATACCAGAGAAAATAATATGGCAATTAATTGCTCTGAATGCCCAGTGCCTTTTTCATAGTCACCCCAATGTGAGCGGCTGTAGGTGCGATATGAACACCAGCCCAGGTAAGGGCCTCAATTTTGGACTGAGCTGTACCGGCTCCGCCTTCGATAATAGCGCCAGCATGGCCCATTCGCCGACCTGGAGGTGCTGTAACACCTGCAATAAATGCAACAACAGGCTTGCTATATCCTTTTTGTATATATTTGGCGGCAGCTTCTTCTTCACCACCACCGATTTCTCCAATAATAATAACACCCTTAGTCTGATCGTCATCTTTAAACATTTCAAGTACATCGATAATGGAAAGGCCATGAACCGGGTCGCCGCCAATACCCATAGCCGTAGACTGACCCAGCCCCAAAATGGTAGTTTGATAAACGGCCTCGTAGGTGAGAGTACCGGAACGGGAAATAACACCCACACAACCCTTTTTATGAACCCTGCCGGGGGCAATACCAACTTTTGCCACCCCTGAAGTAACTACACCAGGACAATTAGGACCTAAAAGCGAACAATTTTTACCTGAGAGATAGTGTTTAACTAGAATCATATCACGAACCGGAATACCCTCTGTAATAGCCACTATAAGGCTAATGCCGGCATCTGCAGCCTCCATAATGGCACTGGCAGCATAAGGCGCAGGCACAAAAATCATAGATGTATTAGCACCCGTATTTTTTACGCATTCTTCTACTGTATTAAAAACTGGAAAACCCTCTACACTGGTTCCCCCTTTTTTGGGGGTAACCCCGCCGACCACACTGGTACCATAATCCCGGCAGCGAAGACTGTGAAAAAGCCCCGCGTTACCCGTAATGCCCTGAGTTAACAGGCGTGTGTCTGAATTAACCAGAATGGACATTATTTTGCCCCCCTTCATTAACGGCTGACACAACCTGTTCAGCGGCTTCTATCAGTGTATGTGCTGAAATCAATTCTAAGCCTGAGGAATTAATTATTGCCCGGCCCTCCTCAAAATTAGTGCCTGAGAGCCTGACCACCAGAGGGACCTTAAGACTAGTGGCTTTGACCGCCTGTACGATACCCCTGGCAATAATATTACACTTCATGATACCGCCAAAAATATTGACTAGAATACCTTTAACCTGGGGATCGCCAGTGATAATTTTAAAGGCCTGGGTAATGGCCTCCTCTGAAGCCGAGCCACCCACATCAAGGAAATTGGCGGGCTGCCCGCCACAGGTTTTAATAATGTCCATTGTAGCCATTGCCAGACCCGCGCCGTTGACCATGCAGCCAATGTTTCCCTCCAACTGAATATAATTAAGCCCAAAATCAGCCGCTTGTGATTCTGCTTTTGTCCATTCCAGATGACGATTATCGGGCAAACTTTTTTGACGGAAAAGAGCATTGTCATCTATATCGGCTTTGCAGTCCAGGGCCATGAAATCACCACCCCTGGTGATAACCAGGGGATTTATCTCCAACAGTGAACAGTCGCTTTCCAGAAAAGCCTTATGCAGCTTGTTTATAAGAACCTCCCACTGTTGGTACAAGACCTTGGCAAGCCCCAGAAACTGGGCCCCCTGCCTGCATGCATCCGCAGGAACAGGCCCCTTAACGGGAAGGTGTTGTTTTAATATCTGCTCAGGCTTTATCCGGGCCGTCTCCTCAATTTCCACTCCGCCCTGAGCACACATAACGGCCACCGGGCAAGCGCCCCCACGGTCCATTAAAATCGACAGATAAATTTCTTGTTGAATATCACATTTTTCCTCTAATAAAACAGCATGAACCAGCGCACCACCGGTGCCGGACTGATGGGTTTTCAGAATGGAACCCAGAAGAGATTGGCAATGCTCCAAAGCTTGTGATGCTGAAGAGAAAGCCCGGATACCGCCCGCCTTGCCCCTGCCCCCAGTAAAAGCCTGGGCCTTTGCCACCCCCTGAGTAATACCAGAGTCTTTTATGATTGACATAATATCGCTGCCGGGAGCAACGGACACACTCCGGGGTATATTAATGTTAAAACCCTTTAGTAGACTTTTCCCTTGATATTCTAACAGTTTCATAAATAGATAAACCCCTAATAGCTAAAAATTGACCTACCTATTGCAGCAGAGGGCAGGGTGTAGAAGGGTTCTGGTAATGGCCGTCGGGTACCCGGTTAGCAGGATCCACCTCCGCATCCACCATATTTTTAAGGGTGATATTACACAAAGTACTTACCATGGACTCCTGAGCCGCAAAAAGCGCACACATAATAGAACAACCCTGATGACCATGACAGGATTGAGGGTGGCCCAGACAGTCCATTAGATTAATTTTGCCTTCAACCGCTTCAACAATCTCCAGAATGGTAATGTCCCCGGACTGCCGGGAAAGGCTGATACCGCCGCCAGAGCCTGCTTTAGCCGTAATCAGGCTGGCCTTTGCCAGAGAAGAAACCACTGACTGCAAAAATTTAAGTGTCATGCCGGATTTATCGCAAATAGATTTAACCGGTATAGGCCCCTGCGTATAAAACTGGGCCAGAACCTGCATAAGCCTTAAGGCATAATCTGTCCGCTTGGTAAACTTCAAATCAATACATCCTGCTATCAATTTATCTTAAGACGCCTTAAATATCCAGTTTTCAATTGTTATAATTAACCCTGCTTCATTACTGTACCATGCTGTTCATTTTTGCGTACTGCCAACCGTTTACCGTTTATCTAAGAATCATTGCAAGGAGTATTAATGAGTAAAGTGGCTTTAATCACAGGTTCTGCCAGGGGTATTGGCAGAGGCATAGCCGAAAGTCTTTCTAATCAAGGGTTTGATATCGTAATCGCAGATATTTGCTCAGAAGAAGCAGCAGGAGAGGCTGTAGCATCCTGCTCGCAAAATGGTTCCCGCGCTATTTTTGTCCAAACCGATATCAGCAATGCGCAATCCCGCCAAAACCTTATAGCAGCTATTAAAAAAGACATGGGGCAGCTGGATATCCTGGTAAACAATGCCGGAGTTGCCCCCAACGTCCGCACGGACATCCTGGAGGCATCAGAAGACAGTTTTGACCGGCTTATGAACATTAACCTGAAGGGCCCATATTTTCTCACTCAAGCGGTAGCTAACTGGATGATTGAACAAAAGAAAGCTGATGCGGCCATCTGCCCCATAATTGTGAATATTGCATCTATTTCTTCTTATACATCCTCCCCTGCACGTGGTGAGTACTGTATATCCAAAGCCGGCGTAAGCATGATGACAAGCCTTTACGCCGATCGCCTGGCAGAATATGGTATCAATGTTTATGAAATCCGCCCCGGCATTATTAAAACAGATATGACCAGTGCTGTTGCTGCTAAATATGACAAGCTTATTGCCGAGGGTATTACACCCATTAAACGTTGGGGTTATCCCGGGGATATTGCCAAAGCTGTCAGCGCTATGGCAGCTGGTCTGTTGCCATTTTCTACCGGGGAAGTAATAAACGTTGATGGTGGTTTTCATATGCACAGGCTTTAAATTATAAGCCATCAGCTTGTAAGGAATTTTTTATGAAAAAGCAGACCATTATGGTAAATAACAGGCCTATACCCTGTTATCAGGTTAACACATTAGTAATTGGTACGGGCGCGGCCTCCCTGAATTGTGCCGAGCAGCTATACCGTAAAGGTGTGGAAGATCAGCTCATTGTCACCGAGAAAATAGGCGGCGGCACTTCCAACAATACGGGCTCAGACAAACAAACCTACTATAAAACATCAATTTTCGGATATGAGGGTGACACTCCATTTGAAATGGTTAAATCTCTTTACGGCGGCGCCATGCATGGGGATATAGCCCTCATAGAGGCTATACTTTCCGCCCAGGGGTTCTACAACCTGGCAAACCTGGGTGTGCAGTTTCCCCATAACCGTTATGGTGGTTTTGTTGGTTATAAAACCGACCACGATCCCAAACAAAGAGCCACTTCAGCAGGCCCATGGACTTCCAGTCAAATGTTCAACTGCCTGATAAAAGAAGTAGAATCTCATAAAATCCCCATAATGGACGATATTGATATCATTGCCATAATTACCGATAAAGTAAAAGGTAAAAAACGCGCTGTCGGCGCTCTTGGTTTAAATAAAAAACAGCTCCAGACAAAGATCCATGGTCTCACCCTCTTTTATGCTGAAAATGTGGTGTTCGGCGTAGGCGGGCCCGGCGGCATATATAAAACCTCCGTATATCCCAAGGTACATCTTGGTGCCATTGGGCTGGCTCTGGAGGCCGGAGCATGTGCCCAAAATCTTACAGAAAGCCAGTACGGTCTAGCTTCCATTAAATTCCGCTGGAACGTTTCGGGCACCTATCAGCAGGTAATTCCCAGGTTTATCAGCACAAACAAAGCCGGTGATGATGAGCAGGAGTTTCTTAACCCCTATTTCCCTGATATGGGCACTCTGGCCACCGATATATTCCTCAAAGGTTACCAGTGGCCCTTTGATTCCCGTAAAATAGCTAATTATGGTTCCAGCCTTATTGATGTACTCGTATACATAGAGACAGTAATAAAAGGTCGACGCGTATACATGGATTTCCGCGAAAACCCCAGGGGTGGCCAGGGAGTGGGGGCTTTTGAGTTCAGCATGTTAAAACCAGAAGCATACGAATACCTGGAAAAGTCCAATGCCCTGTTTGGCAAACCCATTGACCGCCTTAAGCATATGAACGTAATGGCCATTGACCTATACAAAAAGCATGGCATCAATCTTTATAAAGAACCGCTGGAGGTGGCAGTATGCGCCCAGCACAACAATGGCGGTCTCACCGGCGACATCTGGTGGGAGTCCCCCAATGTCAGGCATCTTTTTCCTATTGGCGAAGTAAATGGCTCACATGGTGTATACCGCCCCGGGGGCAGTGCCCTAAACAGCGGCCAGGTTGGCGGTCAAAGGGCAGCTGCCAAAATAGCACACAAATACCAGAAGTCCACCTATACATTTTCCTCTTTTAAAAAGGCTGCAGCCAAAAGAGCTGGCGAAGAGCTGTCTTATATGCAAACCATGCTATCGGGCAATGGGGAGAATATCCAGAATAAGATCAGAAATGAATTTCAACAGAGAATGACCCAATATGGCGCTCATATCAGAGATGAAAATCTTATTGATGAAGCGGTAAAGGAAGCAAAAGCCCAATACAGCAATATTAAGGCTGCCACATATGTTAAAAGCTGGAAGGATATCCCCACCGCCTATCAAAACAGGCACTTATGCCTTTCTCATCTGGTTTACCTGGAGGCCATACGCGAATACCTAAAACAAGGGGGAGGTTCACGTGGTTCTTATATGGTTATGGATCCAAAAGGCAGCCAGGTCTTAAAGATATTGGGTGATAAGTGGCGATATAAAGAGAATAACCAATCGTTTGATCAGAAGGTGCAGGAGTCCACAGTGACAGAAAAAGGTACAGTGACTCACAAATGGGTTAATGTCCGCCCTATACCTAGAGAAGAAGCCTGGTTCGAGAATGTTTGGGCCGATTTTGTCAAGGGTAAGGTTTTTGATTAATAATTATACTATGTGCCTGTAGCGGCGTAGTTATTTTCGTCATTACAGAATATCTTTTCCATAATGGAACCTAGATCCATTCATATCAGGGGCGCTAAAACCCATAATCTTAAGAACCTGGATATCGATATTCCCAGGAACAAGCTGGTTGTGATTACAGGCCTCTCGGGGTCGGGTAAATCCTCTCTTGCCGTTGACACCCTGTTTGCCGAGGGGCAGAGGCGGTATATTGAGTCTCTTTCGGGCCTGGCGCGCAAGTATTCCCGTCTGCTGCAAAAACCCAATGTAGATTCCATCAGCAGTTTGCCGCCAGCCATTTGTGTAGACCGCAAAAACAGCTATTGGACCTCCCGGTCTACAACGGGCAGCGTTACAGAGATTTATGACTTTCTACGTCTTTTGTTTTCCCAGGCAGGTCACCGTCGCAGCCCCCAGTCAGGCCGGCTGCTGACACGTCACACCCTTCAACAAATGATTCAAAACATATTAAAAACCGCAGATGACTCTACTAATATTAAACTTATACTTCTGTCGCCTGTTCCCCGGGAGCAATGGAGCGATATATATGGCCAAATTAAAAAGCTGGTCAAACAGGGTTATTCGCGTTTCCGTATTAATGAGGATATTATCTCCGCTCAGGAGGCCGACGGCCTGCCCGTTTTCGGGACCATCAAACAATTTGACATTGTAATTGACAGGCTGGTATTAAAGGATGATATCCGAGACCAGGATAAACTCCGGCGTCGCCTGGGAGATTCTCTGGAACTAGCCCTCAAAGCCAGCGGGGGCATGGTAAGAGTACTACTGCCGGACACAGGGCGGGTACATAATTATTCCAGCTTTTATTTTGACAGAGACTGCGATAGATATTACCCCGTTCTTAGTCCTGAGTTGTTTTCTTTTAATTCTCCTGATGGCGCCTGCCCATCTTGTAATGGTATGGGTCTTGCCCTTGACATTGACCCCGATAGGCTGATAGCCCCCTCCCTGCCCCTTGGTGACGGCGGTATTCTGCCTCTATCAGACAGGGAAAGCGCTCTCTGGAAAAAGACTTTTACCCATCTCCGAGAAATCTTTAAAAAAGAAGGCATTGACATAGCCGGTACTTTTCAGGAATTAACCACTGATCAACAATCAGCAATAATCAATGGTCTTAACCCACCTCACACAGGTTTGCATACATTTCTGACAACAATTTTAAATGAACACATCAATACAAATGAGGCTGATGAACTCAAAGGCTACCTGGGCAATACACAATGCCCACAATGTAAGGGGCTCCGTCTTAATGCGCCCTCACTCTGTGTAAGCTTTCTGGGCCTCACTATAGGAGATTTTATTTCTTTACCGCTGGATGTCTTACACAAATGGCTGAAAGCTTTTCTCCAGGATAAGGACATGAATCTGGACAGTAAGTGTTATAAAGTGATATTTCCTGACCATCCCATTCTGGTTTCTTCCCAGGATAAACCCACATCCAGGGAGGAGACAATTGCCCGGCCCATTATTGAGGAAATAGAAAAACGAGTTTCCCTGCTGCTTAAAATGGGGTTGCCCTATCTTACTTTAAACCGCAGCGTTGTCACACTCTCCTGTGGTGAATCCCAGCGTATACGCCTGGCATCCCAAATGGGCCATAATATGTCCGGTGTACTTTTTGTATTGGATGAACCTTCCCTGGGGCTTCATCCCCAGGACCTGAATAACCTTAATAAATTACTTTATGAATTAAAATCTAATGGCAACTCAGTAATAATTGTGGAACACGACCCGTTGACTATGGCTGCAGCCGACTATCTTCTCGAACTTGGTCCGGGGGCCGGCGTCCATGGCGGTAAGCTATTATTTCAGGGTACCTACCCCCAACTGCTGGCATCGGACACACTTACAGCCCAATACCTCAATGGCCGTAAAGCCATAAACGCCAAGGAGCTCAAAGGTATAGCGCGCCGGCTTAATCAAGGTTACATTATAAAAAAGCCGCCCCCTCCTGTTACACTTAGAAACATACAATACCGCAATCTGCAAAATATTAGCATTCAATTTCCCATTTCTGCTTTAACTACGGTTACCGGAGTATCCGGCAGTGGTAAATCCACTCTGGTCCATGACATAATCCGCCCTCTGCTAAGCAGACATAATTTTAACCCTGGTAATACGCCCTCTTACCTGGGAAGAATAAAGGGGGCTGACAATTCAGCACTGAAAAACCATATACAACATGTTATTTTAATGGATCAATCACCTGTTGGCCGTACCCCACGCTCCAACCCTGCAACATATACAGGTATATTTTCCCATATCCGAACCATGTTTGCCGGCCTGACAGAGTCCCGGGTACGAGGGTACAAACCGGCCCGTTTCAGTTTTAATACTAAAGGCGGCAGATGTGAAACCTGTAAAGGCGAGGGCCAGGTAAAAGTTGACATGCAGCTGCTTGACAATGTATATGTCCCCTGCGAAGGCTGCCAAGGCAAAAGATATAACCCCGAAATCCTGGATATAAAGTATAAAGGTTTATCCATATTTGACGTTCTGGAGTTGACCATAGAGAAAGCAGAAAAATTCTTCCAGCACATACCACCTGTCTACTCAAGACTTAAAATGCTTATGGATGTGGGGCTTGGTTATTTACAGCTTGGCCAGAGCGCAATCACACTTTCCGGCGGCGAGGCCCAACGCCTTAAGCTGGCTTCAGAATTATCAAAAAGAGCAGATGAGCCTGCCTTATATCTTTTAGATGAGCCCTCCAGCGGGCTTCATTTTGAAGATATAAAGGCCCTGATGGTGGTATTATTTACTCTTACCTTAAAAGGCAATACCATAATTTTAATTGAACATAATTTAGACATAATTAATGCTTCAGACTGGGTAATAGATATGGGACCAGCCGGTGGTGATAATGGCGGCCAGGTTGTAGCTATGGGCACTCCCGCAGAAATAGCTATGGTTAAATCTTCACATACAGGTCAATGGCTGGACAAATACCGTAAACGCCAGTCTTAAAACTGACCTGTTGACAAAAGTATCAATGTACAGGCATCCTCTGTAATTATACCAAGTTCTGCAGCCTGGGAGCTAAGAGCGGCATTTTCAGCTCCGGGGTTGAAAATAATACGCCGGGGTTTAAGGCCCAGAATTTGTTGGCTCATTAAACTGGAGCGTTCTGCGTTAATATAAAGCGATATGGTATGGACGGCCTCCTTAATATCCTCTGGAGAAGCGTATACGTGAAGACCCTGAATGTCTTTTAAAGCTGGATTCACCGGAAACACACAATGCCCGGCCGCTTTAAGCCTTTGGACAGCTTTAAAAGATATGCGCTCTGGATTATTTGATGCCCCTATTACTGCTATATTCATATAAATCTCCCGTTAAATATCAGCCTAAAAGGTACCAGAAAGTTTAAATACAAGCAAAAAGTAAATCTTATTTACTTTTTTAAAATAAAGTCCTTGTCACTCGCCTGGTTTTGTAGTAAAATGGTAATGAGTCCGCTTTCCCCCAACTTCCTGTTTATTCCCCCCACATATGAAGCCTTTAAATTTTTTATCACAATTATTATTTGCTGTCCTCATCGGGGCAGGAATATTAAGCATTTACAGTGCATGTCAGCTGAACATTACCCGGGTAAAGAAGGCTGAAATATCCACTAAATATTTAAAAAATTGCGATTTAATCAGAAATTCTCTGCAGGAATGCCATATGGCCTTTAAACGTAACCCCAGCGCCGGCTTGTGGTTATGGCAAAAAGACAAAGCACAATTGTTGGCAACCATTGAACAAAATCAAAAATTTGCCCGCCAGATACAAATTGGATCATTTTTAAACTTTACCGGTTATCTCCAGGAAAGCGCCCTGCAAATAAAGGCACTCTATGAAAGGCTGTCGGCTATGGAAGGCATACCCAATACCTCGCAGAAAAAACGTGAAACAAATCATATTATTAAAAAGCTGGAGAATAATTTCAGTAATAATCTGGGACAATATCCCCATTTTCTCGATGACATCATGCTATCCTATGTGCAGATAATACAAAAAGAAAGTATTCATCGGGAACAGTTTAAAAACTAGCTGTTACTAACATCTTTATCGGACTACACTTATACCTATGGTTACAGTGGTTTAATTACTTTTTACCATATGGTCGATCAAATTTTGTCCCAATGTCTAAAGGGTAAGCGTATTTCCAATAGCGAAGTTCTTCATCTCATAATTTCAACAAATTGGACAAGCATAGCGGCCGCAGCTCACGCCAGGCGCAACCAGCTGCACAATACCAATGAGGCCTCCTACACGGTTTTTCAAATAATTAATTATACCAATGTGTGCGATATAGAGTGTGCTTTCTGCTCTTTTCATACTAATGCGGACAATACTAACGCCTATACCCTCTCTATAGAGCAAATATCCCATAAGGCTAAGCTTGCACAAAACCAGGGCACCAACCAGATATTTTTTCAGGGTGGTGTAAACACCTCACTGGGTCTTAGCTATTTCCAGGACGCATTTACTCTGCTTAAAGAGATGAATATGGAAATTCGTGCGCTATCCCCGGTGGAAATTTGGCACCTGGCCAAAAGGGAAGGCATATCCGTTGAAGCGGCAATTGGTAAACTTAAAAATTATGGTATGAGCTCTGTTCCGGGCGCAGGCGCAGAACTCCTGACCGGCAATATGCGGCAGGTATTGTCTCCACGCAAACTATCGGCCCGTAACTGGTGTAAGGTTATGGGAGAAGCCCATAAACAAGGTCTGCCCGGTTCTGCTAATATTGTATTTGGCTCATCTGAAACGCCCGAAGACATTGCCGCACACCTGGCCGTTATCCGCGATCAGCAGGATAAATCGGGAGGTTTTCTCAGTTTTATACCATGGGTATTCCAGCCCCAAACCGAAAAGTTTCCCCAGCGTCATGTTAAAACCTGGGAATATCTAAAAATTCTGGCTATTTGCCGGCTTTTTTTCGATAACATTAAAAATATCGAAGCCAGTGTTTTGGTTTTTGGCAGGGACATTGCTGAATTAGCGCTTTATTGCGGTGCCAACGATATTTCCAGCGTCGTATTAGAAGAAAATGTACTGGATTCAAAAGGGTTCTCATCGGAGAAGTATGCTCGAGACTTCCTGACAAATGCCGGTTTTGAACCAGTAAAACGCGATATGAATTACAATATAACGGGATAGGCTCAAGGGCTTTTGAGATGCTCTAAAATGGTTTCAGTCAAAAGACCCCTTGACTTTTTTTTACCATTGATATTAGTATGATATTAGAGAGACTAATGATTTAAACCCTGCAATATGTCCATTTAAGGCAATCAAAATGAGTCACCAGGACTATTATCTTGTCAAAATAATGAATATCTCGTTAAGCAACTATGGCTTTGTAATATTTTTAAAGGAAGAGGAAGAAACCAAAGCCCTGCCTATATGTATCGGCGCTGCTGAGGTAAATTCAATTTCTATAGCCTTGAGCGGTCAAAGGTTCCCACGCCCCCTCTCCCATACTCTTTTTAAAAATATTCTGGAGGATTTGGGTTGTAAAATCACCAAAATCGCTGTTACTGACCTTAAAGATGGCACATTTTATGCCCGCATTTTTATTGATTATAAAGGTGTACCTATGGATTTTGACTCCCGCCCCTCAGATGCCATTGCGCTTGCTCTTCGCTTTAAGGCCCCCATTTATGTCAATCCACAGGTGTACAAAGAGGCAGCTGTGGAATATGAGGATAAGGAAAGTGAAGCTGAAAATAAAAGCGAAAAATTGGAAGACTTAAAAAAAACACTGGAAGATGCCATTAAAGAGGAACGATATGAAGATGCGGCAAAAATCCGGGATAAAATTCAACAGCTCCAGCTGGACGATTTAACAAACAATTAGCCTCTACAAAAAATATACAATCATTAGCGGT
This sequence comes from uncultured Bifidobacteriales bacterium, assembly GCA_964603925.1. Classification (GTDB taxonomy): domain Bacteria; phylum Fibrobacterota; class Fibrobacteria; order UBA11236; family JADFYW01; genus CAZRWX01. The sequence goes on from CAZRWX010000013.1 coordinate 19,383, forward strand.
CAATCGGGTCTTGCCCCGCCCTCACTCAGGATGATATCGAGAAAAGATATAAGAGTTTATGGTCCGTCGATGCTCCAGGCCGGGCTGTAATATTGTTCTACTTTAATACACAATAACCGGTAATTGAACATTATTTGGGTTTAAAGCCAAAATGTGGCCTTAAAACAGCATATTAATCTGTGTTAATTAACTTTTAGTTAAAGTAATTTTTTTGATATATTTTGACTTTATTACAACTTTTTTGTTTTTGTAGTTTTTTATTAGAAAACAACTGAAAATAAACAAAGCTCTTGAATGGCAGCAGAAATCCACCACCTATCTTATCTTCCTATTTTTATTTCTTCCTGTTCTTGTTTGGAAGTAATGGTAAATTTATTCATATTGTCCACATCAGAAAACAACTCATAAATTTGCAAATTCATTTTGACATTATTACAATATAATGGTTTTCCCATGAGGGGTTGATTTGATTATTTTTATTATCAACTTCTGTTACCGCCTACTTCAACTTAAGGAGAAATTATGAGTTCATTAGTAAAGGTCCAAAAGGCCTCCAAACAATTAAAACTTCTCGCCGACGAAACTCGCCTGGCAGTAGTAGTCATGCTTATGAAAAAGGGCATGTATGTCAGTCAAATGCTGGAAGCATTAAAAATTGACCCCACCCTGCTTTCACACCACCTGCGTCTTATCAGGGACAGCGGTCTTGCCAAAGCTCAGCGTATTGGTAAAACCGTTTTTTATCAAATCGACAAGAAGAAAATTGAGGTTAAAGGTAAAACCGGTTCTGTCAACCTGGGTGATGCCAAAATTACTATTAGTCTCTAATTTGTAATTTTCCATACTTTAAAACACCCGGTTTTACCGGGTGTTTTTTTTGTACCTGAACAGATATGTGTCAGATAAAATGCAGCCCTATTTTGAGGACCTAACCACAAAATTAACCAGCTTATCGGGTACAACAATCACTTTGATTATATCCACACCCTCCAGCTGCTTTCTAAATTGTTCATGCTGCCTTGCCAGTGACTCCAACTCCTCTTTAGACATACCTTTGGCTAAATCGACCTTAGCCCGCACCTTCCCGTTGGTTTGGAACACCACTGTGACATTATCCTCCCTGGCCAGCGACTCATCATAGCCGGGCCATTGAGCATAAGTAATTGTGTCTTTATAACCAAGTACCTGCCATAATTCCTCGGCAATGTGAGGTGCAAACGGAGAGAGAAGCCTGGCCATAACCTCCGCTGGTTCACGATAGCACTCAGAATGCCGGCCCATTTCATTGGAAAATATCATCATCTGAGCAATAGCGGTGTTAAAGCGAAGTTGTTCGCAATCCTCGGTAACTTTGCGGATAGTCTGATGCATACACTTAATCAGCTGCGCTGGGGGCACATCATTACTCAATTGCCTGACAGAATCTTCAATACCCACAATTTGACGCCATACTTTGCTTAGAAACCGAATTTGCCCCTCAAGACCAGATGTACTCCAGGGTTTCATACGCTCCAGGGGACCCATAAACATTTCATACAAACGCATGGAGTCCGCCCCGTACTGATCGATAATAATATCGGGGTTAACAACATTACCCAGGGATTTGGACATTTTCTCACCATTTTCCCCAAGAATTATCCCCTGGTTTACCAGCTTTTGAAATGGCTCCATGGTGGATACTCTGCCTATATCATAAAGGAATTTATGCCAGAAGCGCGCATAAAGGAGATGTAAAACAGCGTGCTCCGCCCCACCAATATAAAGGTCTACCGGCATCCAGTATTTTTCTGCTTCACTGCCAACAAATGAGGTATTGTTTAGCGGATCGAGATAACGCAGGTAATACCAGCAGGAACCCGCCCATTGAGGCATGGTATTAGTTTCTCTTTTACCTTGCAGGGAGCTTTTACTGTAATTTACCCAATCCGCCACCCTGGATAAAGGGGGCTCCAGAGAACCTGTGGGTTTGAAATCTTCCATCTCGGGGGGCAGCACTGGTAATTCATTATCAGATACAGAAACAAGACCATTCTCTGTGTGCACAATAGGGAAAGGTTCCCCCCAATAGCGCTGCCGGGAAAATAGCCAGTCGCGCAGTTTATACTGTACCTCATGGTACCCCAGACCCTTACTCTCCAACCATTGAGTTATCTTTTTTTTTCCCTCAACTGCACTTAAGCCGGTAATCATACCCGAATTAATACATTGGCCCTCACCGGTAAAAGCCTCCTGAGCGATATCCCCCCCTGCAATAACCTCCACAACAGGGAGATTGAACTTTTTGGCAAAGGCGTAATCTCTTTCATCGTGCGCAGGTACAGCCATAATGGCGCCTGTACCGTAACCCATCATTACATAATCAGAAATCCATATTGGAATTTTGTCATTATTGACCGGATTAATGGCATAGCTCCCGGTAAAGGTGCCGGTCTTCTCCCTGTCGATACCCCGCTCAAGTTCAGACTTGGACTTAGCTGAATTTTGATAAACCCTTACCTCATCCAATTTATCTGGCGTAGTAATACGCTGTACCAGAGGGTGTTCTGGAGCCATTACCATATAGGTGGCCCCAAAGAGAGTGTCCGGGCGCGTTGTAAACACCTGAACCGTGTCGTTTGAACCTTGAATACTGAAAGTAACCCGGGCACCTTCAGAGCGGCCTATCCAGTTGCGCTGCATTAGTTTTAGGGACTCCGGCCAGTCAAGTGTGTCCAGATCCAGCAGCAGGCGGTGGGCATAAGCGGTAATACGCAGCATCCACTGCCTTAAAGGACGACGTTCGCAAGGATGGGAACCGCGTTCGCTTTTGCCATCAATAACTTCTTCATTAGCCAGTACTGTTCCCAGCTCCTGACACCACCATACAGGCACTTCATCAATATAGGCCAGGCGTTTTGAATCAATGTATTGTGATGATTTCCGGGCATCTGATTTTATATTCTCTGGTATGGGCAGTTCACTGACAGGTCGCGCTTTATCGGACTTTTCATCGTACCAGTGCTCAAACATTTGCTTAAAAATCCATTGAGTCCATTTAAAATAACTGGGATGTGTAGTATTAACCTCGCGATCCCAGTCGTAGGAAAAGCCCAATTCCCTAATTTGACGGCGAAAATTGTTAATGTTTTTTTCTGTAGTATCGCGCGGATGAGTACCTGTTTTAATAGCATACTGCTCAGCTGGCAGGCCATATGCATCCCACCCCATGGGGTGGAGTACGTTAAACCCGCACATACGCTTATACCGACTGATAATGTCTGTGGCTGTATAACCCTCCGGGTGGCCTACATGCATGCCGGCACCAGATGGATAGGGAAACATATCCAAAGCATAATACTTTGGCTTAGAACTTGAATTCTCCGCCTTGAATGTTTTATGCTCCAGCCAATACTGCTGCCATTTAGGTTCGATTACTTTAGGATTATACTTGGGCACGCTTACCTCGATATGTTGATATACCTGATTATTTCCGACCTTTGACTGCTTATACCTAATTTTAATTACTTTCTGCCCTCATGTCTTTGGCCATGGTCCAAAAGAACCTATTTTCTTTACACCATGCAGCCTGATGTTTCAGACAATAAAAGACCCATTCTTGAGCTTAAAGATCTTGAAGTTGTATATAACTCAGGTTCTAAAACATTTAAAGCTGTAAAAGGTATAAGTTTTAAAGTGCCCGAAGGCCAAACCCTGGGTCTGGTGGGTGAATCAGGCTGCGGTAAAACCAGTACCGGCATGGCCATTATCCGTCTTATACCTGCTGCCGGGGGACATATATACTGGAGAGGTAAAGAAGTTTTATCTTTAAGCAACAATGATTTTTATCCTTTTCGTAAAAAGATCCAGATTATATTTCAAAACCCTGATTCTTCCCTTAACCCCCGAATCAGTATCCGCAGCAGCCTGCAGGAGGCGCTTGTGCTTGGCCATCCAAAGGAAAAACATATATGGCCTCAAATAATTGAGGAAAAATTACGTACTGTTGGTCTGGATCCAGCCTATCAAAATAGGTATCCCCATGAATTTTCTGGTGGCCAGTTGCAGCGTATCGGTATAGCGCGCGCACTTTGTGTGGAACCGGAATTCATTATATGCGATGAACCTGTATCATCACTGGATGTTTCTATTCAAGCCCAAATTCTTAATCTTCTTATGGATTTGCAGGAGAATTTAGGTTTAAGCTATTTATTTATTTCCCATGATCTGGCCGTTATCCGGCATATTTCCCATCACATCGCCATTATGCAGCAAGGTGAAATACAGGAGATAAATGAGACAGAGGCGATATTCAACAACCCGCAAAGTGAATACTCTAAAATACTGCTTAATGCAGTGCCAGGCTGACATCCTGAACATATACTAATAAGTATCTGTCTAAAATACGGTTGATATTGCCATCGCCCCTTCGACGAGCTCAGGGGGACAGCATAAAATTGCCTTATTTAGGCGTCACCCTGAGCCTGTCGAAGGGGCGACGTCTTAAAGTAATGTATTTTGGACAGGTACCAGTTAGGCAAAGACTGATTTTAGTTGATTTATTTTGTATAATTGGCCCTTTTTGGAGGACTTAGTGCAAAATAACGGCCCCCTAATAGTGCAGAGTGACATGGCCGTGCTGGTAGATGTCGATCACCCCTTATACGCAGAAGCCCGGGACAAAATTTCACCATTTGCAGAGCTTCAGAAAAGCCCCGAGCATATCCATACTTATAAGATCTCAGCGCTTTCTCTCTGGAATGCAGCCTCAGCGGGTCACTCGCCTGAGGACGTAATCAGCACCCTGGAAGCATACAGCCGTTTCACGCTCCCAATTAATCTAACAACCCAGGTAAGCGAGTTAATGAGCCGTTATGGCAAAATCCGGCTGATAAAACATGGGAAGGACATTATCCTGGAGACTGACGAAACCATAATATTATTACAAATCCAGAATCATAAAAATATCAGGCCGCTTTTAGGTGATCAATTAAGCGAAAGCCAACAGCTAATTTTACCCATGACCCGGGGCAAAATAAAAATGGAACTGACAAAAATCGGTTTCCCGGCTGAGGATTTAGCTGGCTATACAAAAGGCTCCCCCCTGGACATACGTTTAAGAACAGACACCCTCAAAGGTTTTCCATTTAAACCAAGAAAGTATCAGGATGAAGCTGCCTCAGTTTTTGATGCTGGCGGCTCGGAAAAGGGCGGTTCGGGCATTATCGTATTACCTTGCGGTTCAGGTAAAACGGTAGTAGGTATGGTAGTCATGACACGCTGCGCCGCCGAAACTCTTATTGTTACCACTAATGTTGTGGCTTCTCGACAATGGATCCGCGAACTACTGGATAAAACCCATCTTAAAGCGGAAAATATCGGTGAGTATAACGGCACCAATAAATCTATAAAACCAGTTACCGTTGCCACCTATCAGATACTCACCTATCGTAAACGCAAAACCATGGAGTTTCCCCACTTTGATCTGTTTCAGCAGCAAAAATGGGGGCTTATAATTTATGATGAGGTTCATTTGCTACCGGCCCCCCTTTTCCGGATATCTGCTGATATGCAGGCCACCCGCCGCCTGGGGCTCACGGCCACTCTCATACGTGAAGACGGCAAGGAAAAGGATGTTTTTTCCCTGATAGGGCCCAAAAAAATTGATATACCCTGGAAGATACTCGAAGGACAGGGCTGGATAGCCCAGGCGACCTGCGAAGAAGTACGTGTTAAATTAGATCAAAAAGGTAAGATGGATTATGCTATTTCCGATCTTCGGGAAAAAATAACAGTAGCAGCCTCTAACCCTGAAAAAACAGCCGTAGTCAGATATCTTCTTAAAAAACACCGGAAGGATCAGGTATTAATAATAGGTCAGTATCTCGCCCAGCTAAATAACCTGAAAGAGAAGCTTCAACTGCCATTAATTACAGGCGCCACTCCAAATAATGAGAGAGAAATCCTTTATCAGAATTTCAGAGAGGGTAAAATCACAGCCCTTATCGTAAGCAAGGTGGGCAACTTTGCCGTAGATTTGCCCGATGCAAATGTGCTAATTCAAATCTCCGGTACATTCGGCAGCCGGCAGGAGGAGGCCCAGAGGCTGGGAAGGCTTCTCAGACCTAAAGCTGATGGCGGTCAGGCCCGTTTCTATTCAGTGGTGTCCCGGGAAACCCGTGAACAGGAATTCGCCATGAACCGGCAATTATTCCTGACCGAACAGGGTTACAAGTACACACTGTCAGACTGGAATGGAGAGGTAATAGAATAGAGATTTATTCCTATCTTTGAAAGCACTATGAAAGCTACAATACAAACTCCGCTATTAGGGCTTATAAGCACCTTTTTACGAGCGCTTGCCTTTACGGCCATCATATGCCCCCAGGCTTTCAGTGGTATTCAAGTGGTGGAACACCATCTCGAAAACGGAATGACAGTGCTTTTATATCCTAATAAACAGACACCCACCATCGCGTGCAGGCTTTTTTACACTACAGGCTCTGTCCATGAGGGCCCGGGTACTACGGGCATAGCCCACATGCTGGAGCATATGCTCTTTAAAGGGACCAAAAAAGTAGGCATAAAAGACTCCGTCTCCGATGCAATTTATATTCACACCATTGACAGCATTGTTTCTCTGAAAAGGGCCGCTGTTGCCTCTGGAGATACAATTTCCGCCTCCCGGCTACATACAGCCTACGACAGCACACTGGCCGAACATCGCAAGCTTTTTATCAAGGATGAGTTATGGGAGACCTACCTTAAAGAGGGAGGCAGTAACCTAAACGCCTTTACATCAGATTTAGCCACTGCTTACTATGTTACCCTTCCTAAAAATAAGCTTGAGCTCTTTTTATGGATGGAGGCCGACCGCATGCAGAACGCTGTATTGCGGGAGTTTTACCCGGAGCGGGATGTGGTTATGGAGGAGAGGCGTATGCGCAAAGAGGACACCCCTCTGGGCCGCTATTGGGAGTCTCTATATGGGGTCTTTTATGAAGCCCACCCTTACCGCCTGCCCACTATCGGCTACATCTCAGATATTGCTCATTACACCCGGGAAATGGCCCAGGAGCATTACCGTAAATATTACAAGCCTAATAACGCTATTCTTATTCTGGCCGGAGACTTGGAGCCATTGGAATCCCTTACAATGATTAAGCGGTATTTTGGCCCTATAAAATCCGGCAAAAGCTTTGCTGAAGTAGTAACCCGGGAACCAGTACCTGCTGGAGAAAAACGTCTGACAGTTTATAAGAATGATGCCAAGCCGCGATATGACCTAATGTTTCATACGCCGGGTTTCCCTCACAATCATATCTACGCCCTGGATATAGTAGAGGGCGTTTTATCGGGTAATAGCGGCCGTCTGCATCGGCAGCTTGTCAAGGAAAGTAAACTCGCGGTAGCGGCAGGAGCCGGAAGCCAGGCAGACAAATACCATTCAGCATTTCATATTTATGTACAGCTCGGCCCTGACCCCAAGCCTCAAAAAGTGGAAAAAGCTGTTTGGCGTATACTAAAAGAGCTCTCTCAAAAACCCATTTCAGACAGAGAGCTACAAAGGGTTAAAAACCAGGTAAAGGCCCGCAGTTTAAGAGAACTTCAGGATATAGAACACCTGGCTACTCAACTGGGTTTTTATCAGTTATGGGGTGATTGGCGTTATATTAATAGTTTTCCTCAATTTGTAGACAGCGTAACCGCTGAGCAGGTGCAAAGTGTTTGCGCTTCTTACTTTCTCAAAAAGTCATCAACCGTCGGCATTGTGCTTCCGGAGGGCGATAATGACTAAACTTTTCGTCATCCTGGCTATTATCTTTTTGTCCAACTGTCATCAGGGCACCCAAAAACCCTCACTCCCATACCTTAGCGGCAGTCTCCCCAGCCATTATCAAAATATTAAATACCCGTTATTTAATTACACTCCACCACATCCCGGCAGTTACCGGCAGGAGCTTAATCATGGCGCTATTGCCTACATGGTTGAGGATACCAGCCTTCCGCTCGTAAATATACAGTTCTTATTTGCTTCGGATAACTTCGCCTATACAACAAACGAAAAAGCCAGGCATAGCCTATATTCAGATCTCCTTTTCTCGGGCGGTACTAAATCTTTTACCCCCGAGCAGCTTGAGGACAGTGTCGAATTTATTGCCGCGGGCCTTAGCGCCTACCTGGATGATCATATGTCCGTACTCTCAATCAACAGCTTGTCCGACCACACTTACCCCCTGTTAAACTTAATGCGACAGGTCGTACTGGAACCCCGTTTCGACTCTGATGTGCTCAGGCTACAACGCAAAAAGCTTATTGAAGGTATTCGTCACCGTTTTGATAAAGCCGACAATGTAAGCGATTATGCTTTCGAGAATATATTTTACGGCCGCCATCCCTACAACTGGTTAATTTCTGAGGATAATGTTAAAACGGTATCTACTAACAATCTCAAAAGCCTTACAGGCACAGGCTTCCCCATGCATAAGGTTGTTATCAGCGTGTCGGGTATGTTCAATAAAAAAGCCATGATAAAGCATCTTAATTTATTCTTAGACCAGCTACAGGCTGCCGGTTCCAAACCATCTACAACCCCTCCCCCCTATCCTGGATCGCAGTCCCCCGGCACTTATCTGGTATATAAAGATTTTCAACAGGCCACAATTCGCATAGGGTTCCCAGGGCTTAAACGTCCCCATAAAGACTATTATCCCCTTTCGGTGGCTAATTATATATTTGGTGCAGGGGGGTTTACCTCACGTATAGTAGCACGTATTCGTACCGATGAGGGTTTAGCATATTCTGTATACTCCTATGCGGGCAGCAGCTATTATCGTAAAGCTGCCATAGGTATTTATCTGCAGACAAAAGCAGAAAGTGCCGGGCAGGCCATAGACTTGTGTTTTGAAGAAATACAGAAAATGATTGACTCCGGTATCACGAAGCAAGAGCTTGACCGTGCTAAGGACGGCCTTATAGGAAGCCTCCCATCAATGTTCAAAACATCTGCAGCAACCGCAAATATTTTTGCTCAAAGCGAAATTTGGGGGCGCTCCCCCGATCACTTTAAACTCTATCCAGAAAAAATTGCCGCTCTTACCTTAGAGCAGGTAAATGCCATTTTCCGAAAATATTTTATACCTGACAGCGCCAGGATTGTGATTGTGGGGAAAAAGGAAATCCTTGAGAAAATAGAGCCGTTATCCTCTCATATTCCCAACCCGGTTAAAACAAAGACCTTTATTAATATTAATGACCTCTAAAAAACCTGCCTGTATCTAAATTCTGGACTTTTGTATATAAAAGAAATAAGGCTGGAAATTGAATCCGGGAATTTAGATAATTAAAAGATGCACCAGGCTTGTTCATTCATATTTTGTTAGGACTTTTGCTTGACTAGTAAAAACAAAACTTTTGTCCTTAGTGTCTTTTTTATTCTCAGCGTGTTTGTTTTATATTCCAATGCTTTCAGGCGGCAGAGAGAGTACTGCAGTCTTCTTAATAAATGTAACCTAAAACCCCCTGTTAAAGATTGTCCCGACAGCTTATCTAACGGTGTAGAGGACATTGTATACGATGAAACCCGCTGTTTTGAAGCACGTCAGTTAGTTGAAAAAGGTATTTCACCAACCTATTATCAGGGCCAGAAGCTTTTTGGCTTTTTAGGTCAAAAATTCAGAGTTGCATATAATATTAGCGATTCTTTACCTGTTAAGCAAAAACAATTTGAATTCCTGTTAGACGATATACCCCTGGCAGCTAAAGTTGTTAACGCCTTCCAGGAAACTGAATACACTGCCATGTATCTGGATGGTGACCAAAAAAAATATTGGCGCGGCAACAACGGCAGCAACCTTAATGGGGAAGCCGCCTTAATAGCCGGCAGCATTCAGGAGAGGCACCTTATATACTTTGGGTTTGGTATTGTTAAAATTTTAAAATGGAAGCTTAAAGGGCAGGTGCTTTTTGATTACGATTATGTGGTTAATGCTTCGGGCAAAATTAATTACGAACTTAAGGTTCTGGTATTCCCCGGTGGCGCAATCGTAAATGCCATCATGAACCTCAGTTTGTTTAAGAAAATTGTAAAGACAAAGATAATAGAGGTTTTCAGTGATATCATAAACTCGGCTAATGCCCTCAATAAACTTAGTTTTGATGAACTGTTAAAAAAATACAAATGGACAGAGGACGACAAATCAAAGCTCAAAATACTCCTGTCGCTCAAAAACGCACCCATTGCCCCCGCCCCCACAGCCTCTGAGAAGTTGCCGCTGCCGCCTCCTATAAAATAATTTTCAAAAAACACGCTCCAGGAGGAGCGTTTTAAAATTTAAGATAAAATAAGGCTGCTTTTATTCAGAAACAGTGGGCGCTTGAGCTGCTTCGGCAGCCGGTACTGCCTCTGCAGGCTTTTTTGCAGCTTTGGGTGCAGCTTTGGGTGCAGCTTTTTTAATTTTTGGTTCCGCCTGAGATGCTTCAGGCTCCTTGGCCGTAACCTTAGGCACTGCCATAACCTTAGGCACTGCCTTAACTGCAGCAGTAGAAGCAGATGGCTTTTTAGCGACAGGTTTAGATTGAGTAACAATATTGCCGGTTTTTACTTTCTTCGGCCTGGTTTTTCCGTGAGAACCACGAAATATTTTGCCTTTTTTAGTTCTTTTATCGCCTCTTCCCATTTAGCCAGTACCTTTGTTAATGTGAAAATCAGTATTTTCAGATAATATAATAAAATGGACAGCATTAAGCATAAATGCCAATATGAATGTATTTATTGCTGAAATTTTTACATACATCGCACATATTCAATGGCATTTTTGCGCTTACCAACTGCTTTAATAGTCTCCATTACACGCAGACAATATGCGGCCTTTTGAGCCAGCCAGCGTCTTACACCCAGTGCTTGCGCAAGTTCCAAGGTTGTAAAAGGTGATATCAGTGATGACGGCAGCATATCGGCAAAACTTTGAGGACCTTTAAAAAGCCTATTCTCAAGGACTGCCAACAGCCTTCGCTCCCTGGTAACCCACCCCCCACGCCGCCAGCCCAGTCTTTTATGCTTATTCCTGACTTCTTCCTCTTGTATAATTAAAATATCCAGAGAAAAATTTGGATGCAGCACCAGGTGAGGTATACTGACTAATTCAGAAAACACATCGGCCACACACCCATGTTTTGGTGATTTCCTTCGCATAGGGGCATTATCATCATCGTTCTTAAGAATCCATTTATCCCGTGCAATTGGGTATACCAGCCTAATCTGGTAGTCACACAAGAGCTTATTAAGTTTTCCTTTCATAGAAAAGAAGTTTTTGGTCTGGATCTCTATAAGATAGTTCCCGCGCACTATGTCAATAACAGAGCCCGCAACAGGACTTTCAAGCAAATCGCCTGGGCGCCGATACCACTCCTTAATGCTAAAATGAAGGGGTTTCTCATTTTGCACACCAATATTGTGGGGCTGCCCCCCACTCACCTCTGGCTCGCCAATTTGCTTATTTTGTTTAACCCTCATGATTGTAAAAAAGGATTTTTTAAGCTTTAATACAAGCAATAGCTAATTTGGATCTGTTCAAAATATGTTAATTATTGCCATAGCCCCTTCGATGAACTCAGGGTGGCGGCTAAAAACATCAAAATTTAAGACGCCGTGCTAATCCCACGTGATGATCCATATATTCAAATAATTTTCGTGTGCAATTCAAACAGTAAATTACATATTCGTTATTTTCCACCTGTGAATTACATTTTTATATATCTTCGTTATAAGCTCATTAGGGAGGTTTGTATGAAATATCAACCGCTGGTATTAGTTCTTCTCGGTATTCTGACAATATGTTTTTCAGGCTGTTCTCAGGAAAAGGAGCTTATTGGCAAATGGGAGGGTGCCTATCTTCAAAGCGTATTTTTGCTTGATAAAGCTAAAATGGAGTATATTCTAAATATCCAGGATAACAGGAAGTACACCATTACCACCCGTATCCAGCATGCAGAGCTTTCCAAGCCCAGAATTTATTCACAGGAATACGGAATATGGTCAATTAAACAAGGAATTGTTTTTTTAATACCCAAAACCTGCAAACAAGCCAATGAAGAGTTTTACCTTATTGATGAAAACTGCCTGTCCAGAGGCGGAACCAAGTTCGAATTTAATGACGGCATGTGGGAATTTGCCATCTCCAAAACAATAAAGTTAAAGCTTAATAAGCGTCAGGGCTAAGCCAGAATTCTGTTGACTACTGGACTGTAAGAACTTTCACCCACCGTTGCTTATTGCTAGATTAAATCAACGGCTAACTATGCCCTCCAAAAACCAAAAAAATCTTTCACAGCAAATCGCGGCTCCCGAGTCCCATTTACGAGTTATTGCTTATGATGATATTAAAACAGTTGAGGTTATCCTAGGTTCCATGTTTGACACAACGGACCCTGAAGTACTCAAATCTCTGCTAAAAGGCAAAATTAGCAAAGCGTCACCTAATGTTTTACTCAATTTCAAAGATTGCCAACTGGTAACCTCCATGGCCATAGGTTATCTAACTCAGCTTTCAAGGGAACTGCAGGAGCTTAATGGTAAACTGGTTTTCACCAATGTTTCAGGGGATGTTTTACACGTATTTAAGCTGCTGAAGTTCCGCAACCTGTTTGAATTTACTCGGAACCGCAAAGAGGCTGTGGCCTATATTACCAAGGCTGAATAGTTGCCATCTCACTTCGACTGTCAGACGGATACCCCTAGATTTCCGTTGCCAGGCACCTTAATCCTGCTATAATAAAATTCCACTGGAGCTTTAATTGATCGATAATGGGCACGGGCCTTATACCAGATTGAATAAATTCTTTGTTTAACTGAGCCTCACCCATGTTTTGGTTTATGGATTGCCGCCATTCATCAATTTTAGCCTTCCACATCTCAGCTGCTATATCTGGAGGTCCAATATCTTCTCCCGCACCCTTAGTAATAAATAGCGGGATCTCCGAGACTAGTGTTAGTGTATCTGCGCCTTTAGATCGCATTATGTCCATAGAACTTGGCCGGAACAGGCCGGCAGTACCTTTATCTCCCAATTTAAGGAAATACTCTTTCATAGCTTCACAACCCGGCCGGGTACAAAAGCCCCGCGCTATCCGCTTAAATCCCTTTTCCCCGTGCCTTTGGACGTCATGAAGAGGATAATGCAGCTTATGAGTAAAATTTACGCATTGGGACATTAAGACTGCGCATCGCTGGGCCCATTGGGGATCAATAAGGTACCACGCCCCCCCGCTAAAGCCCATACCATGCAGGGAAACATGAAGATGGAAGGGATCTGAATTTCCCTGCCACCACTTATAAATCGCCATATTTTCGGGACGGGCGTTGTTGTCATCTGCACCCCGGGGAAACCCGAATTCCATGTCTTCGCCGGGAAGCTCGCGGTTGGAATATTTTAAGTATTTGAACAAATCGTAACAGTCCCGGCTGCTATCCGCCCAATCTTGATTAGATTTTTCCCCATCGGGGTTAGCATGGGCTACCACCCACCAGGTAAAGGTTTTAAGTACAGGATCATCTGGCGACATGGAATAAAGCAAAGAACACAGTGACCGAAGTAATCGCGCTCCCACAGGCTCATCAGCATGGCAGCCGGAAATTAAACTGATATTTATGTCTCCTGAACCAATGCGCAGGGCGCCAATCTGCGTACCCTTACGGGAGGCGCCAATTACACTCAGACAGTGCTTATCAACAGGAGGACGGGCAATAATAACCTGCCCCAGAGTAGTCAGATTGTCCAGGATATCTGGATTAATATACACAGTTACCTGACTTTTGTAATTTGCCGCCTTTGTATACTCGCTCTACCCGACTGCCCAGGGAGCAAATTATATCATAGGGGTGGGACTGCTTTATCTTAGCCCAATCCTCCACTGTAATCTCCTCTTTGCGGCTTTTGCCGATTAAAACCACAATATCGCCAAGCCTGGCGGATGGATGGCTATTTAGATTCACAGTAATATAGTCCATAGACACTCTGCCGATAATGGGACACTGCCTGCCGCCTATTAGTACATAACCTGAGTTACTGGCTGTCATTGGCACCCCGTCAGCATAACCAGCGGCCACTGTACCAACAAGCGTTTGCCTAAAGAGAGTGTGGGTACAGCCATAACCAATTGTAAAACCTGCTGGTAATGAACGAATGGCAATAAGACGACTTTTGAGACTTAGCGTAGGAATAAGTTTATATGCATGACGGCCCTGCAAGTCAAAAACCCCATAAAGATTAATACCTGTACGAACCATATCAAAATAACTGTTTTTAAAATTATTGATAGCGTCAGAATTGGCTATATGAATCAAAGGAATATTGAAATTTCCAAACGCTTTAAGTGCCTGTTTAAAAAGAACCAGCTGTTGAGCTGTTTTAGGATGAGAGGGGTTATTAGCATTGGAAAAATGGGAATAGGCCCCCTCCACTTTAAGGCCGGGAAGATGGATAATTTTTGGAATTATTTTAGATGCTTCATAATATGGCAGCCCCAGGCGGCCCATGCCTGTATCTATAATTATGTGGACATTGGCACAGCGCCCCTGCTTTACAGCCTCCCGGGAAATGGCCCTGGCCATATTAAGGTCCCCCACCGGGCATACCACACCCCATTTAACTGCCTCAGGCACTTCTGAAAAAAGCAAATTACCCAAAACCTGTACGGGTACTTTAAACTCCCTGATAAGGGGGAGAGCCTCTTTGAGCTCGGCTACACCAATACGCCCGGCACCAGCCAGACACAGGGCCCTGGCAACAGGCATGATACCCAGACCATAAGCATTAGCCTTTAAGACAACCATAACCCCGGCAGGTTTTACAGCCCGGGCGATATTACGGAAGTTTTTTAGAACTGAATTAAGATCTACCTCCAGCCAAACACGGGGAGACGGGTCTTTATTCAGACTGTTTAAGGATGCTCCGGTCAATGGTGTTTTCTCTCGGTTGTTTAATAATTAATTCTCTGACATTGGACTTTATCTCAAACTCAGAAAAAGTCAAGGCCTCTCTTTTTAGTCTGAAATTAATATTTGGTTTTTCTTCAGTTTCTTCTATAATAAGGCCGGAAAAAAATGGAAACTCACTTAATTTGTCCCCCTCCACATCTAAATCCAGAAACATTACTTTTTTTGTCTCTGCTGCCTGCGAATTTATAAACAAACAGAAAAATGCAAACATAGCAATAAAAAAAAGCCGGTAGCTTCTAATTAGTTTCTGTTCAGGATTAACTGTTTGCCACCCACTGTCACTCCGGCCTGAGCCTGCCCCCTGCGAAGGCAGCGGGAGCCGGAGTCCATAAGCTATTGAAGTTTTTGGACTCCGGGTCAAGCCCGGAGTGACATGGTTGGCTGAAAATTCTAATCCTGAACAGTAACTAATAAAACTATATCCCATTATATCACTCCGGTTTATAAGTTCCATTTATAAGTTCCACTTACTTTACCTTAACACTTCTGCTTTC